>VGTA01000420.1 GCA_016874875.1 Deltaproteobacteria bacterium
CGGGCGTCGGCGGGGCGGGCGTCGGCGGGGCGGGCGTCGGCGGGGCGGGCGTCGGCGGGACAGGCGTCGGCGGGGCGCGCGTCGGCGGCGGGCGGGGCGGCGGGGGCGGCGCGGGCGGCACGGGCGCGGTCGAGGTCGCCCGCGGCGCGCTCTTTGCGCTCGGCGCGGCGCTCGGCGCGCTCGCCCGCCTTGAGGGCGCGCTCCTCGTCGCGCTCGTCGCGCTCGCGCGCGCTGAGCTGGGCGCCGCGCCAGGAGGGGGGCTCGTGGGGCTCGTGGGGCTCGCGGGATTCGGGCTCGTCGCCGGCGTCGGGCTCGTCGTCGGGGTCGGGCGCGTCGCTGGGGTCGGGCGCGTCGCGGGGGTCGGGCGCTTGCTTTAGGGCGGGGCGCGCTCTACGCTCAAGGCGGCGCGCCTCTAGCTCCTCGGCGGTGAGGCGCGCGGCGCGCCAGCCGCCGCTCGCGGGGGCGGGCGCGGCGGGCCTGAAGCGCGAGCCGGCGGCGGGCTCCTCGGGGGGCTTGGATGTCATGTCGTGTCGTCCCGTCTCTCGCGTGTCACCACGGACCAGCGCTAGTGAGCATACCCTGAGCGGAGAGCGCATGCACCAGATCTCAGTCCACACTCAGCGCGCGGCGCGCGCGCTCACCGCGGGGCTCGCGCGCCCCGCCACGCTCCGCGCGCGCCTCGCGCGCGTGCTCGCCCACCCCCTCCTCGCCGGGGCGGCGCCGGCGCGGGCGTCGCTCTGCCTGACGCTCACCACCGATGAGGAGATTCACGCCCTCAACCGCCAATACCGCGGCAAGGACAAGCCCACCGATGTGCTCAGTTTCGCGCTCCTTGAGGGGGAGCGCGTGTGGTCGCCGCCGGGGGCGCCCGTGGAGCTCGGGGACGTGGTGGTGAGTCTGGACACGGCGCGGGCGCAGGCGGCGCGCGGGGCGCTGCCGCGTCTCGCCTCCGCCCTCGGCGCGCGCCCTTGGGGCCTCAGCGACGAGGTGAGCTTCCTCGCGCTCCACGGTCTGCTCCACCTCCTCGGCTTTGACCACGAGGGGGACGCGGAGGCGGAGGTGATGGAGGGGCTCGAGCGGTCGCTGCTGCCCGCGCTGCTCGGCCTCCGCGGCGCGCCCCGGGCGGCGAGGGGGGGGCGCTGATGGAGGCGGCGCTGTTTCATGAGCACCCGGTGCTCGCTATCGACGTGGGCGCGCACTCCGTTAAGTGCGCCATCGGGGTGCGCGTGGAGGAGACGGGGGTGATCGACGTGATCGCCGCCTCCATGTCGCCTACGGACGGGATGGTGGACGGGCGGGTGGTGAATGGCGCGGCGCTCTCGGCGGTGATTCAGCTGTGCGTGGATCGGGTGGTTGGGATGGCGATGTGCGTGCCGCGGGAGGCGCTGCTCTGCACTTCGGGCTACCACTGCTTCTCGCTCGACGCGCAGACGCAGCTGTCGGTGCGCGAGGGGCAGGTGTCGCACGCGCACGTGCTGCAGCTCGTGGAGGCGGTGGCGGCCACGGCGGGGGCGGGGGTGAACCCGGGGGGGTATCGGCTGACGCACGTGGTGCCGCAGCGCTTCACGCTCGACCAGCAGCGCCACACGCTCTCGCCCGTGGGGCAGCCCGCCGCGCACGTCACGCTCAACGCGCACCTCTTTTACGCGGACGTGGCGCTCTACGAGGACCTCTGGGCGCTCCGCGGGACGATCACGGTGGGCAACGCGGAGCTGGGGGGGCGGCGCCCGCTGCCGCTGGTGGACGTGCTCAACGCGGCGCTGCCGCTCGGGGAGGGGGCGCACCGCGAGGGGGAGCCGGAGCAGACGCTGGCGCTCATCGACATCGGCGCCGCCATGACCAAGATGCTCATCTTTGAGGGCGGGCGCCCCATCTATGTGAAGCACATGGCGCAGGGGGGCGACCACGTCACCCGCGAGCTGCAGAGCGACCTCGGCGCCGGTCGCCTTGAGGACGCTGAGCGGATCAAGGGGGAGCTCAAGAGTCTGCGCGCGCACGCCTCGGGCGACAAGATTCCCGTGTGGACGGGGGGCGACACCGACGTGCGCTACAAGCGCCCAGAGGCGGTGGCGCGCGTCATCGAGCGGGTCCTGACGCAGCAGCTGAGCGCCGTCCGCGTGCGCCTGCAGAAGGACAACGCCTGGTCGTACGCGCAGGGGGGCGTGCTGCTCACGGGCGGGACGGCGGCGACGGTGGACGTCAAGCAGCTCGCCTCGGACGTCCTGCAGACGCGGGTGCAGCTCGGCGCGCCGGCGCAGGGGGGCGTGAGCGACCTCGTGCGCGCGCCGCAGTACGCGGCGGTGAACGGGCTGCTCTTGGCGGCCCTCCGCCGGCGCTCGGATGAGTGGTTCGCCTGCTGGGGTCGCCCGCTGCGCGCCGTCCCCCCCCCGAGCGCCCGCCCCGCGCCGCCGAGCGCCCCCCCGCCGCCGTCGCTGTGGCGGCGCGCGCTTGAGGTCTTGTTTCCTCCTCACGCTCTTTAGCTTTAGAGGCCCCCGCGGGGAATCGTCCTCTGTGGAGTTCTCTGTGGAGTTCTCTGTGGAGTTCTCTGTAGAGTTCTCTGTGGAGTTAATCCTCTGAAGAATCAGGTCCCTCAGTAGAAACCTCTTTAGGATTCTCTTTAGGTGCCTCGTGGGTTCTGATAATGAGTGCGCCGTGGCGCTGGCGTCCCCGCGCGCTCGCCGCCGCCCCCCGCCGCGCCCCCCGGCGCCCCGCCCTCCCCCTCTGTCCGGTGCAGTGACGCAACGAGGTGACACCATGGCACTTGAGTACGTAAATCAACGCAGAGCAAAGATTAAAGTGATCGGCGTTGGCGGCGGCGGCTCGAACGCCGTGAACAGCATGCTCACGCTCAACCACAGCGGCACCGATGACGTGGAGTTCATCAACGCCAACACCGACGCGCAGGCGCTGCAGAGCTCAGGGGCGCCCATCAAGCTGCAGCTCGGGCAGTCGGTCACCGAGGGCCTCGGCGCCGGCTCGAACCCCGAGGTGGGGCGCCAGGCGGCGGAGGAGGACGTTGAGCGCATCCGCGAGGTCATCTCGGGGGCGCGGATGCTCTTTATCGCCGCGGGCATGGGCGGCGGCACGGGCACGGGCGCGGCGCCGGTGGTGGCGCGCATCGCGCGCGAGATGGGCATCTTGACGGTGGCGGTGGTGACGCGCCCGTTCCTCATCGAGGGGCGCCAGCGCCACGCGCGCGCCGAGGAGGGCATCTCCAAGCTGATCGAGTTCGTGGACTCGCTGATCGTGATTCCCAACCAGCGCCTGGTGGGCATCGGCGGCGATAAGATGAGTCTGCGCGACTGCTTCAACATCGCCAACAAGGTCCTGATCGACGCCGTGTACGGGATCATCGACCTGATTCATGAGGCGGGGCTGGTGAACGTGGACTTCGCGGACGTGCGGACGGTGATGTCGCAGCACAAGCACCCCTACGCGCTCATGGGGACGGGGATCGCGCGTGGGGAGAATCGGGCGATGATGGCAGCGCAGATGGCGATCTCGAGTCCGCTCCTGAGCAACGTCAACATCGCGGGGGCCAAGAGTCTGCTGATCAACTTCACGGGCAGCAACAACATGACGCTCAGCGAGGTGTATGAGGCGAGCCAGGAGATTCAGCGCGACATGGACCCCGAGGCGCTGGTGATCTTTGGCGCGGTCTGTAAGGAGGACGACGAGTTTGACCCTGAGCTGCTCAAGGTGACGGTGATCGCCACGGGCTTTGACGCGATGCCCTCGGACGTCGACCCGCCCAGCGCGCGGCGCCGGATGCCGAGCGACCGGTCGGAGACGCCCGGGGTCACCTTCCCGACCGCCGACTTTGCAGGGACGCGGGGGCCCACGCCGCACCCCGCCCCCACGCCGCCGCCGCCGCAGCCGCCCCTCGCGCGCCCGGCGCCCCCGCTGCGCGCCGCCCCCATCGAGCCCACGCGGGGCGACGGGGCGCGCGCGCCGCAGGCGCTGAGGGCGGGCGAGGCGCAGCTCGCCCCCGCCGTCTCCCCCCTCGCCCCGCTCCCCCCCGCCGCCACCCCCGTGGCGCAGCCCCGCTTCGGGGGGACGCAGTGGGGGACGCAGCCCTCTCAGGGCGGCACGACGCATGGGTGGGCGCAGCCGAGCGCGACTCCCCAGAGCGCGCGCGTCACGCCGCAGGGCGGGCAGGGCGGCGGGCAGGGCGGCGGGCAGGGCGGCGGGCAGGGCGGCGGGCAGGGCGGCGGGCAGGGCG
>VGTA01000421.1 GCA_016874875.1 Deltaproteobacteria bacterium
CAAAAGGCCAAGGGGCCAGGGGGCCAGGGGGCCAGGGGGCCAGGGGGCCAGGGGGCGCGCGCGGCGCTAGAAGGGCGGGGTGGGCGGCAGCGGCAGGTGGGCGGCGGGGCCCATCGGGCCGGCGTCGACCACGAGGGCGGCGAACAGGAGCGAGATGTAGACGAGCGTGTACACAAAAAATCGCCGCGCCCAGGCGTTGCGCTGCCGCGCCCAGAAGCCGGCGAGGCTGTAGGCGAGGAAGCCGCCGCCGAGGAGGGCGGCGAGGGACGAGTAGAGGCGCCCCGCCACGCCGAGTGGCTCGAGGGTGAGGCTCACGGCCACGAGGGCGAGACTCCACAGCAGGGAGTGCCAGAGGGCGCGCGTGTGCCCGTAGGCCGACGGCATGGTCTTGAGGCCGGCCCGCTCATACTCGCGCTGGCGGTAGAAGGCGATAGCGATAAAGTGCGGGATCTGCCACACGAACATCACCCCAAAGAGGGCGAGGCCGGGGGCGTCGATGGAGCCCGTGACGGCGGTCCAGCCCATGAGCGGGGGCATGGCGCCGGGGAGGGAGCCCACCGTCACCGCCTGGGGGCTGAGGCGCTTCATGGGGGTGTAGACCCACACGTAGCTCACGAAGGCGATGAGGGCGAGGAGGGCGGTGGTGGCGTTGACCCAGGTCCAGAGCGCCATGGTGGAGAGGGCGGCGAGGGTGAGGCCGTAGAGGAGGGCGCCGCGCGCGCTGAGGCGCCCGGCGGGGAGGGGGCGCCCCTTGGTGCGCGCCATGTGCTTGTCGCTCTCGCGCTCGAGGTAGCAGTTGAGCGTGTTGGCGCCCACCACCACGCCGAGCGTCCCGAGGAGCGCCACGGCGAGCGGGAGGGGCGGGAGGGCGCCGGGGGCCATCCAGAGTCCGCCGGCGGAGGTGATGACGACGAGGAGCGTGATGTTGGGCTTCATCAGCGCCGCGAGGTCGCGGGCGAGCTGTCGCATAGGGGGGTCGCTCAGGGGAGGGGGCGGGGGTGGGGCAACTCTATAGCACGAGCGCCCCGCCGCGCGCGAGCCGTAGCGCGCAGGACGCGCAGGGCGCGCAGGACGCGCAGGGCGCGCAGGGCGCGCAGGGCGCGCAGGGCGCGCAGGGCGCGCAGGGCGCGCAGGGCGCTCAGGGGGCGCGCACCTCCTCAAGCAGCTCGCGGTAGAGGGCGGCGTAGCGCGCCGCCACCGCGCCCACCGCGTGGGCCTCCACCACCCGCGCTCGCGCCCGCCCGCGGCGCGCCAGGCGGGTGGCGGCGGGCTCGTCGAGGGCGGCGGAGAGGGCGGCGGCGAGGGCGGCGGGGGCGTTGGGGGGCACAAAGCGCGCCGCGACGCCGTCGGGGTCCGCGCCGCGGCAGCCGGGGATGTCGGAGGCCACGGGGACGCAGCCGCACGCCATCGCCTCCCGCAGCGAGCGCGGGCAACCCTCAAAGAGCGATGGGAAGGCGTAGACGCTCGCCGCCCGGCACTCCGCCACCAGCGCCTCGCGCGGGGCGGCGTCGAGGCGCTCGAGGCGATGGCGCGCCTCGTAGCCGCCGAGCGCGCCCTCGAGCCACGCGCGCTCAAAGGGGGGGACGCGCCCGATGAGGCGCAGGCGGAGGGCGGGGCGCTCGCGCGAGAGGGCGGCGAAGGCCGCGAGCAGGGTGTGGAGGCCCTTGTTGCGCGAGAGGGCGCCTGTGTAGAGGATGAGGTGCGGGTCGCGCTCGGCGTCGAGGCCGTCGGGGTGAGGGCAGAAGAGGTCGGAGTCGGTCTCGGCGGGGACGTAGGTCACGCGGGCGGCGGGGACGCCGAGGCCCTCCACGAGGTCGCGCTCGTGCCCGGGGCCGAGCACCACCACGCGGTCCGCGGCGCGGGTGACGCGGGCGTCATACCAGAGCGACTGCGCGCGGAGGCGGGCGTAGTTGAGGCTGAGGTCGTAGCCGAGGGGCAAGACGCGCTCAAACCAGCCCCAGTTGGTGGTGAGCTGGGCGGTGAGGAGGGCGCAGGGGGGCGCGGCGGGGCGGGGGCGGGCGCGCAGGGCGCGCGCCTCCTCAAAGGCGCGCGTGAGGTGCCCGAGGTGGTCGTGGAGGAGGTCCACGGCGCCCGCGCGGGCCCGCGCCGCCGCCCAGGCGCTGGCGTGGCGGATGTAGCCGTCGCGGGGGAGGCGCACGAGGCGCAGGCGAGGGCGCGCGCGCGCCAGCGCGTCGAGGGCGCGCTCGTCGTCGCCGTCGCCCTCGGGCTCGCCCGTGAGCACGTAGAGGAGGTCGAGGCGCTCGGAGAGCTCGCAGGCCACCAAGAGGAGGTCGCGGTAGGCGCGGAGGCTGGGCAGGTTGATGGCGGCTCGCATGGGTCATCTCCGCTGCGCGGGGCTTTCGAGGCTTCCAAGAGGGGCGGCGGCGCGCTAGACTGTGCGGCGCCCTAGACTGTGCGGCGCGGCGCGCTTCCGCGCCCCTCTGCTTCTACACCACGCCCCTCCGAGTCCCAAGGGAGTCGTCATTGCTCCCCCTGCGCCCCCCGCCGCGCCCCCTGCTCACCGCGCTCGCCGCGCTCGCCGCGCTCGCCCTGCCCGCCGGCGCGCCGCGCCGCGCCGCCGCCGAGAGCGACGCGCGCCTCCTCTTTGAGGGAAACCCGGCGCGCCTGCGCCCCACCGCGCTCACGGCGTGGCCGCTAGTGGACCTCCGGCCGCTCTTTGAGGGGGCGCCGGGGGAGGGGCAGGCGGCGGGGGGGGCGCGGGCGCGCGAGCGCGTGCAGGGTGCGTTGCTCGCGCAGCTCAGCGCCTACGGCAACCTCGCGCTGCGCCCCCCGCCGCGGGCGCTCGAGGCGCTCACGGCGGCGCCCGCCTACGCGCGCACCGTCGAGCTCGCCCGCGGCCTCGCGCGCCGCGGCGTGCAGGCGTACCGCGAGGTGGAGCTCGAGCAGGCGCAGGCGCAGCTCGAGTCGGCGCTTGAGCTCTTTGAGCAGTGCCGGCAGCGCGAGGTGGACCCGCGCGAGGTGGCGCAGGTGACGCTCACCCTCGGCTTCGTCCTCCTCGAGCAGCGCCACCTCCTGCGCGCCGCCGGCGCCTTTGAGAGCGCGCTGCTGCTCAACCCCCGCCTGAGGCTGCGCGCTGACTTTGACGGCCCGCTCGCCTACAAGACCTTCGAGGAGGCCCGCGCGCGCCTCACGTCGCTCTCCGCCGAGGAGCTCACGCGGCTCGCCGAGCCCTCCCGCGCCGCCCTCCGCCGCGGCGAGCACGCGCTGTGGCTGTGGCTGACGCCGAGCGGGGTGAGCGCTACGCTGGCGGTGTGGCGAGGCGAGCACATGGAGGTGCGCCGAGAGCGCGAGGGGCTAGGCGGGGAGCTAGGCGGGGGGCTGGGCGCGGGGGCGGGCGGGGGCGGGGGCGAGGCCGAGGAGGTCGCCGCGGCGCTCAGCCGCCTCGCGGGGCGGCTGTGGGCGTGCGTCCCGCTGCAGCGCCTCGGCGCCGACGGGGACGAGCGCACAGCGTCGGTGTACGCCGCGGGCCCGAGCGGGCTGCTGTTCTTGCGGCGCCCGGTGGGGCTGGTGGCGCACGTGGGGGTGGAGGGGGTGGCGGCGCGGCGCGTCACCCGCTGGCTCTACGTCCTCGGCGGCGCGAGCTGGAGCGTGAGCGGGCGAGACGCGCGCGAGGACCTGCGCGGCGACCTCTCCGTGGCGTCGGGGCACGTGGGGTCGCGCTGGGTGGTGGGCGGCGAGCTCGGCGAGGAGCCCACCGCCTCCGCCGCCGTCTCCCTCGAGGCGCTCTGGCGGAGCGCGGCGCTGCTGAGCCGAGAGGTGGGCTGCAAGTTCTTCCCGCCCTCGCCCACGCTCCCGCCGCAGCTCTGTCAGCCGAGCGTGGACCTCAGCCCCCTACCGGCGAGTCTGCAGGTGGGCCCGCGCGTCGAGCTCGCGCTCACGCTCCCACTGCGCCGCCCCCTCTACGCCGAGCTGGCCGCGGGGCTCTCGTGGGGGCTCTACCAGCTCACGGAGACGCCCTTCACGCTGCCGCTCACGCTGTCGCTCCGCCTCGGCTTCACGCGCGTCGAGCGCTAGGGGCGCGCGCGCCCTACCTCGCCCGCGCCGCGACGCGACGCGCCGCGTCGCGCCGCGTCCCGTCTCTACGCAGGCGCTTCCACTCCGCGCCTGAGTCGTCTATCCTGTGCGCCGCCCTCACGCCGCCCTCATGAGCAAGGAGCGCCCTTGGCACCCCATCGCCCCCCCGCGCCCCCCACGGCG
>VGTA01000422.1 GCA_016874875.1 Deltaproteobacteria bacterium
GCGGCCCCGCCGCCCCGCCCGCCCCGCCCGCCCCGCCCGCCCCGCCCGCCCCGCTCTCCTCTTCGGCGCGCGCGGCGCGCGGACGAGGGCCCTCCCCCGTGGCGCCGACGTCGAGCCACCCCGTCACCCACGCCTCACCCACGCGCTCCCCGCCCAGGGCGCCCACGAGGGCGCTGAGCGCGCAGGGGAGCGGCGACGAGGGGAGAAGCGGCGCGCTCACCCCCCCTCACTTCCCCTTCTTCGCCGGCTGCTTCTTGGACTCCACCTTCACCGGCGCCCCCCCCGCGCCGCCCCCCGACAGCGCGTCATAGCGGCGGATCACCTCATTGGTGATGTCGAGGTGCGCGGGCGCCCACAGGAGGGCGTCCTTACGCACGATCATCGAGTAGTCCGACTCCGCGCCCATCTTCTCCAAGAGCTCCCCCATGCGCCCCAAGATCTCCTGCTGGATCTTCATCTCCTCCTCCGCCAGCTCACGCTGCAGCTTCGCGTACGTCTGCTGCAGCTCCCCGAGCTTGGTGCGGAACTCCTCCGCCTTCTTCTCCTTCACATCCGGCGCCAAGAGCTCCATCTGCTTCTCAAAGCTCTCCTGCAGCCTCTTGAGCTCCTCCTGCTTCGCGTCGAGCGCCTTCTGCCGATCCGCCTTCATCGCCTCCAGGCGCCCCTTCGCCGCCTTGCCGTCCTTCACCTCAAAGACCGCGCGCTGCAGGTCCACATACACAAACCCCTCCGCGCGTGCCTCCACGGCCACCCCGACGAGCGCCCAGGGGGCCGCGGCGAGGGCGAGGCGGGGCAGCGACGGCGACAGCGACAGCGACAGCGACACAAGCGACGACAGCGACGAGCGTGAAAAGAGGCGCATGAGGGACTCCTGACAAGAAAAACGAGAGAGACGAGAGAGACGAGAGCGACGAGAGCGACGAGAGCCGCTAAAAGAAGTTCCCGATCGAGAACTCAAACACCGAGCTGCGCTCCGTCGGGCGCGGCGTAAACGGGAACCCCCACTCAAAGCGCAGCGGCCCGATCGGCGAAAACCAACGAACACCCAACCCCCAAGCGTAGCGGAACTGCTCGAGCTTGTCAGCGTAGGCGAGGTCGCGGCTAAAGGAGTTGCCCCCATCCACAAAGCCCACCCCGCGAATCCCCACCTGCTGAAACACAGGGAACTCGAACTCGAGATTCACGAACATCTGCTCCGTCCCGCCCACCGTATACGACGTCATCGGCGCGCTCGGCACCGCGTTGAGGGGAGTGGAGACGCTCGCCCCGAGCGAGTTGCGGAAGAAGCCGCGCACCGACATCGGCCCCCCCAAGAAGTAGCGCTCAAAGATGGGCACCCCCGCCGGCGACGAGCTGGCGATCACCCCCCAGTTGAGGTTGCTCTTGAGCACCATCCCCCAGCCGAGGTCAAAGTAGTAGCGATAGCGCAGGTCATAGCGCGTGAACTCGTTGGTGGACCCCAGCAGCGCGCTCGCCTCCTCCACGCTCCCGCTCACGAACTGCCCTTTAGTGGGGAACAGGCGGTTGTTGCGCGTGTCATAGAAGGCCGAGAGGCGGAGGCTGCTCGTGAAGCCGTTGCGGAACAGGCGCGCCGGCGTGATCTGCGAGCTGCTCGAGCTCACCCCAAAGCCCCCCTGCTCCGCCGCCACCCGCTCGATCGTGTAGGTGGCCGAGACGCTCAAGTCGTCCGTCAGCGGATAGCCGAGCGACAGATTCCCGCCGAGGCTGCGGCGGGTGAAGTTGAAGTAGTTGTTGTCGAAGCGATAAATATTGGCGGAGAACTGCACCCGCGAATCGAGGAGATAGTTATCCGAGAAGCTCAGATTCGCGATCGTGCGGATGCTCGAGAAGGTGGCCTGCAGACTCAGATTCTGCCCACGCCCAAAGAGGTTATTCTGCGCGATCTGCGCCTGCCCCACAAAGCTCTCGAGCGAGCTGAAGCCGGCGCCCACCTGAAAGGTCCCCGTGGGCTTCTCCTTGACCTTCACGATCAAGTCCATCACGCCCGGCTCCGCGCTGCGCGCCGTCTCGATGCGGGCGAACTCAAAGAAGCCGAGGCGGTTGATGAGCATCTCGGAGCGCTTGATGAGCGTCGAGGAGAACTCCGCGCCCTCCGCGATGCGCATCTCGCGCCGGATGACCTTGTCGCGCGTGGTGGTGTTGCCGATGATCTCCACGCGCCCGATGCGCACCTTGGGCCCCTTGCGGATCTCAAAATCCACGTCAATGGAGCGGAGGTCCTCAATGAACTGCGTGTTGGGGATGATGTTGGCGTAGGCGTAGCCCTCATCCTTATAGAGCTCCCCGAGGCGGTCGATGGCCTCGCGCACCCGCGTGCTGCTGAACCACTCCCCCTCCTTGAGCCCCAGCTCGCTCGCCAGCTCCTCACGAGGCCGCAGCAGCTCCCCGCTCACGCTCAAGAGCCCCACCTTAAAGCGCGGCCCCTCCTCCACGCGGAGGGTGATATAGAGCTTAGTGCGGTCGGGGCTCATGAGCACCGTCGGCTGGCTCACCACGGCCTGCATATAGCCCTGATCATAATACATCTGCGTGACGCGCATCTGATCGCGCTCAAAGGCCGGCGCGCTAAACTTCCCCGCGCTCGTCAGCGCCGACAGCGGCGACTCCTCGCGCGTCTCCATGCGCTCCTTGATGTAGGCGTCCGTGAGCGCGGCGTTGCCGATGATCTGGATCTGCGCCACATGAATCTCATCGCGCTCCACCACCCGAAACACCACGTCCGTCTGGTTGTCCTCCGCCTCCACCACGTCCCAGGTCACCTCCGCCAAGAAGAAGCCCTTCTCCACATAGAGCTCCTTGATCTTCTCCGCGTTCTGGTTGACCTTGGGCAGGTCGAGGACGCTGAAGGGGCGGACGTCCACCACCTCCGCGATGTCCTCCTCGCTCACCTCCGCGTTGCCCTCATAGCGCACCGCGCGCACCAGGCGCTTCTCGGTGACCACATAGCGCAAGACCCACAGCCCCCCCTCCTCCCCCAGCTCCACGCGCACGTCCTGATAGAGCCCGAGGGCAAACACGCGCCGCAGGTCCTCGCGCACCACCCGCGCGCTGAGCGGGGCGCCCTCCTGCTGCTCGATCACGCGGCGCACCGACTCCGGCTCCGAGCGCCGCGCGCCCTCCACGCGCACCTTGTCCACCACGAGCCCACCGCCCAGCCCCCCCCCAAAGGGACTCAGCGCCGCCCCCTGCGCCGCGGCGGGGCTGACGAGGCTGAGCGCGCGCCCGCCTGAGGAGAGCGACACGAGCGCGGCGAGCGCGCAGGCGAGCGCGCAGGCGAGCGCGCAGTTGAGCGCACGGAGCGGCGAGGAGGGCGTCACGCGCATGAGACCTCATCGATCAGCCGCCCGTCCGCCATGCGGACCTGCCGCGGCATAAGCGCCGCCAGCGCGGGGTTGTGCGTCACCACGAGCAGGGCGGTGCCGTGCTCCTCGTTGACCCGCGTCAGCAGGGCGTGCACCTCCGCGCTCGTCCGCTGGTCGAGATTCCCCGTGGGCTCATCCGCCAAGAGCAGGCGAGGGTGGTTGACGAGGGCGCGGGCGAGCGCCACGCGCTGCTGCTCACCCCCCGAGAGCTCGCCCGGGCGGTGCGAGGCGCGGTGCGACAGGCGCACCTCATCGAGCCAGCGCCGCGCCCGCTCCGCCGCCTCCCGCCGCGGCGCGCGCGCGATGAGCGCCGGCATCATGACGTTCTCGAGGGCGGTGAGGTCCTTGAGCAGGTGATGGAACTGGAACATGAAGCCGATCTTCTGGTTGCGGAACGCCGCGAGGGCAGCGGGACTCAGCGACGAGAGCGACACCCCCTCAAAGGTCACCTCCCCCGCCGTGGGCGCGTCGAGCGCGCCGAGCAGATGCAGCAGCGTGCTCTTGCCCGCCCCAGAGCTGCCCACCACCGCCACGCGCTCACGCGCCCGCATGGAGAACGTGAGGTCGCGCAGGACGCTGATCTCCGCCCCCTCGTGCTCAAAGACCTTCGACAGCCCCCGCGCGCTCAGCAGCGGCGCATGAGGCTCGCTCATCTCGCTCATTTCGCTCATTTCGCTCATCTCGCTCATCTCGCTCATCTCGCTCATCTCGCTCATCTCCCTCATCTCCCTCATCTCCCTCTGAGGCCCTCAACGGGCCGAACGCGCGAGGCGTAATAAGCGGGATACACGGTGGAGAGGAGACTCACCGAGAGCGCCACCGACACGATCGCG
>VGTA01000423.1 GCA_016874875.1 Deltaproteobacteria bacterium
CGCTCAGGCGCGAGGGGCGAGCGCGCCGGCGAGTCCAACGCCCCGCCCCGCGCGCCGAGGCGCTCAAAAAAGGTCGATCAGGGCGTTGAACGTCGCGCTCGGGCGCATAGCGCGCGCGGCGCGGGCGGGGTCGGGGCGGTAGTAGCCGCCGAGGTCCTGCGGGGCGCCCTGCGCCGCCACCAGCTCGCCCGCGATCGTGGCCTCCTGCGCGGTCAGCGCCGCCGCTAGGGGCGCGAAGCGCGCCTGCAGCTCTCGGTCGTCCGTCTGGCGCGCCAGCGCCTGCGCCCAGTACAGCGCCACGTAGAAGTGGCTGCCGCGGTTGTCGATCTGACCCACGCGGCGAGCGGGGGACTTGTCGTTGAGCAAATAGAGCGTGTTGGCCTCGCCGAGCGCCGCGGCGAGCGCCTTGGCCTTGGGGTTGTGGTGGCGCTCGGCGAGGTGCTCGAGCGACACCTCGAGGGCCAAGAACTCCCCGAGCGAGTCCCAGCGGAGGTAGCCCTCCTTCTCGAACTGCTGCACGTGCTTGGGGGCCGAGCCGCCCGCCCCCGTCTCAAAGAGGCCGCCGCCCTGCATCAGCGGCACGATCGAGAGCATCTTGGCGCTCGTGCCGAGCTCGAGGATGGGGAAGAGGTCCGTCAGGTAGTCGCGCAGCACGTTGCCCGTCACCGAGATCGTGTCGAGGCCCGCGCGGAGGCGCTCGAGGCTGAGGCGCGTTGCCTTGATCGGCGACAGAATCTGCAGGTCGAGCCCCGCCGTGTCCTGCTCCGCGAGGCAAGCGCGCACCTTATTAATCAGCTCCGCGTCGTGCGCGCGCTCCTCGTCGAGCCAGAACACCGCCGGCGTGGCGGAGGCGCGGGCGCGCGTGACGGCCAGCTTGACCCAGTCGCGCACGGGGGCGTCCTTCACCTGACACATGCGCCAGATGTCGCCCGCCTCCACGGCGTGACTCAGGAGGGGCGCCCCGCTCGCGTCCACCACGCGCACCACGCCCGCCGTCTCCACCTCAAAGGTCTTGTCGTGCGAGCCGTACTCCTCAGCCTTCTGCGCCATCAGCCCCACGTTGGGCACGCTGCCCATCGTGCGCGGATCAAAGGCGCCGTGCTCCTTGCAGAAGTCGATCACCACCTCATAGATGCCCGCGTAGCTGCTGTCGGGAATCACGGCCTTGGCGTCGCGCGGCTTGCCCTGCGCGTCCCACATCTGCCCTGAGGAGCGAATCATCGCCGGCATCGAGGCGTCCACGATCACGTCGTTGGGGAAGTGGAGGTTGGTGACGCCGCGGTCGGAGTCCACCATCGCCAGCGCCGGCCCCGCCTCATAGGCGGCGCTGATAGCGCCCTCGAGGGCGGCGCGCGCGTCGGCGCTCAGCGCGTCGAGCTTGCTCGTGAGGTCATTGAAGCCGTTGTTGAAGTTCACCCCCAGGCGCGCGAGCGCGTCGCCGTGCCGCGCCACGAGGTCCTTGAAGTACACGCGCACCGCGTGCCCAAAGATGATGGGGTCGGACACCTTCATCATCGTCGCCTTCAAGTGGAGCGAGAAGAGCACGCCGCGCGCGCGCGCGTCCGCCACCTGCTCCTCCAAGAAGCGCACGAGCGCCGCCTTGCTCATGTAGGTGGCGTCGATGATCTCGCCCGCCTGCAGCTTAAAATCGCCCTTGAGGACCGTGACCGCGCCGCTCGCGCTCACGTGCTCGATCCGCGCCGTGGTGGCGGCGGGGACGGTGAGGGAGCGCTCGTTGTGGAAGAAATCCCCCGTCGCCATGGTGGAGACGTGCGAGCGCGAGTCCGCCGCCCACGCGCCCATGCTGTGGGGGTTGCTGCGGGCGAACTCCTTGACGGCCTTGGGGGCGCGGCGGTCGGAGTTGCCCTCGCGGAGCACCGGGTTGACGGCGCTCCCCTTGACGCGGTCGTAGCGGGCGCGCGCGTCGCGCTCGGCGTCGGTGGCGGGGGCGTCGGGGTAGTCGGGGAGGTCATAGCCCTTGCCCTGCAGCTCCGCGATCGCGGCCTTGAGCTGCGGCACCGAGGCGCTGATGTTGGGGAGCTTGATGATGTTGGCCTCGGGGCGCTGCGCGAGCAGCCCCAGCTCCGCGAGGTCGTCGCTGACCCGCTGCGCCGCCGTGAGCCGCTCCGGGAATGCGGCGAGCACGCGCCCCGAGAGCGAGATGTCGCGCGACTCCACCTGGACCCCCGCGGCGCCGGCGAAGGCGCTCAGGATGGGCAGGAAGGAGTAGGTGGCGAGGGCGGGCGCCTCGTCGGTGTGCGTGTAGAGGAGGGTGGCTGGCTGACTCATGGGCGGCGCTCCGTCGGGTCTGCGCCTCGCTTGCGCGCGGCGCGGGTGCGTGGGTGCGCAACCTCTACACCATCCTCCACCCCTTGTCGAGCCTCAGGTCGCGCCTCCGCTCACCACACCCCGCGCTGCCCGAGGTCACTCAACCCATAGGCGTCCATCGTCTGACGCAGGAAGAACGGCACCTGCATATAGTCGCGCAGCTCGAGGCAGGCGCGGTTGGCGTCGCAGGTGCACGACTCGTTGCTCGTGGGCCCGCAGCCATCCACCGACTCGGCGCCGTTGCCGCGCTCGTTGACGAACACCAGCGAGGGGTCAAAGCGGACCAAGGGCCGCCCCGTCTCCTCATTGAACACCGGCAGCACCCAGTCGGGCGCCCCGTCGCCGTCGATGTCGGGGCCGTCGGTGGTGACATAGGCCTTGGCCATCAGCTCGTTGGCGTACTCTAGGACGCGCGCCGCCACGCCGCGCTGCACCGTCTTGCCAAAGATCTGCTCCTTGCCAAAGGTCTTGGCAACGTAGGTCTTGCCCTCGGGGTGATGCAGCTCAACGCGGCGCTCAAAGTTGGGCTCCGCGTCCTTGCCGAACTCCCACAGGCGCATGAGGTCAATCCACCACTGCTGCTGGTTCTCGGGCAGGTACATCATGGTCCACGCGATCAAGAACTTCTGCTGCTCCCAGCCCACCTGCGGGTCGATGGTCACGGTGAACACCGTGTTGGCGTTGCCGAAGCGCCCCTGACCCTCTGCGCCGTAGGTGTCACAGAGGGTGGCGTTGGCGCCGGCGAAGCAGACGCGAGGCGTGGAGCCCCACCACGACGTCCAGCCGATGGCGCTCGTGGGGAAGCCCTCGGCGTTCACCGCCACGTTGCCGTCGCGGTCTGAGCGGAGGCGCGCGCCCTTGATCTCGGCGTCGTTGGTGAGGTTGTTGGCGAGCCAGCGGCGGTAGCCCTCGGGGAAGAGGTCGGCCATGGAGATGCTGCGGAAGCGCCCGTCGAGGAAATCGCTGCGCGACGAGGAGATGAAGTTGTCCACCGACTCCGTCATGAGCATGGAGCTGTAGAGCTTCTCGTAGTAGGAGCCCGCGTTGAGCGTGTAGCGGCTGTTGTACTCGCCCTTGTCGTCGGCGAGGCCGTTCTCGAGGGGGCGGCCGCCCACGCCCACGGTCTCAAAGAGGCCGGTGGCGCCGTTGGGGATGAGCACGTCGGGCGCCTCGTCCTCGAGGCCCGTGGCGTCGTCGAGGGAGCGGAGCACGAAGCGCTCGTCCATCTTGTGCGGGCCGTGCTGCGGGCGGGCGAGCTGGCGGGCGAAGTGGTCAAAGGCGATGCCCGCGGCGAGCATGTTGGCCTCAAAGAAGTTGTTGGCGGCGAACACCCACAGGTCGGCGGGGTTGACGCCTGAGTTGAGCGCGAAGGTCTTGTAGATGGAGCGGAACAGCCCGATGCCCTTGGCGGCGTCGCGCATCTTGGTGTTGAAGCGCTCGAAGTTGCGCCCCGCCGCCCCGCGGATGGAGAACGAGAGGCGGTTGCGGCGGTAGTTGTCGAAGATGTGGTTGACCTCCTGCTGCGAGATGAAGAAATCAAACAGCTCGTAGGGGTCAGCGCCGTTGTCGTGGCGATAGACCGACAGGTTGCCCAGGTCCGCCCAGCTGTCGGTGCCGAAGCCGTAGGGCACGCGCACGCGTTTGTCGGCCTTGCTGATGGCGTTACCGCCCTGATAGAAGTTGGGGCCCTCGCCCGCCTCTGGCATGCGCATGTCGCTCCAGAAGCGGTAGTCCACGCGCTGCTGACGGCAGCGGCTGTAGGCGCCCCCCACGTTGACCACGAGGCCGTCGAGGGTGGGGTGCCACAGACCGTCGCGCGCGTCGTCCCAGTCGGAGGGCTTGAAGTTCTCGGGAATCACGCTCTGGCAGTCATCGATGAG
>VGTA01000424.1 GCA_016874875.1 Deltaproteobacteria bacterium
ATGGCGGGGCGCGGCACCGACATCATCCTAGGCGGCAACGCGGAGTACTGGGGGCAGTCGCTCCTCGAGGAGCAGGGCGTGGCGGTGCGCTACACGCGGGACTGGGAGGTGGTGGAGGACTTCGTGAAGCAGATCTGCCTCGACAAGCTCACCGAGGCGCGCGCCCTCCGCGCTCGGCACGCTGTCCTCGCCGACGTCTCAGATGAGACCATCAAGCTCATCTCAAAGACGCGCGAGGAGTTTAAGCGCGAGCAGCGCCTGGTGATCGAGGCGGGGGGGCTCTTTGTGCTCGGCACCGAGCGCCACGAGAGCCGCCGCATCGACAACCAGCTGCGCGGGCGCGCGGGGCGCCAGGGCGACCCGGGCGAGAGCCGCTTCTTCTTGTCGCTCGACGATGACCTGATGCGCATTTTCGCCAAGGACACCTTCGTCAACCTCATGGACCGCCTCGGCATGGACGACAGCGCGCCCATCGAGAGCGGCATGGTGTCGCGCTCCGTGGAGACGGCGCAGCGCCGCATCGAGGGGCAGCATTTCGACAACCGCAAGCACCTGCTCGAGTACGACGACGTCACCAACCAGCAGCGCCAGTCGCTCTACCGCTACCGCCGTCAGCTCCTAGAGGTTGAGGGCGAGGCGCTCCGCGACCTCTGCCTCGACGCCCTCGAGGACCTCGTGCGGAGCCAGGTGGATGAGGCGTGCCCGCAGACTCAGAGCTCGGACTCCTGGGACCTCGAGAAGCTGGCGGGCGCCGCGCGGGTGGCGTTTGGGGTGGAGGTGCACCTCGACGACATCAAGCGCAGCCGCGATCACATCACCAACCGCGTCTACCACACCGCGCAGCGCGCCCTGCTCGCCAAGCGCGACGAGCTGCTCGCCGTGGACCCGCGCGCCTTTGACCAGCTCGCCAAGGAGATCTTCCTCAAGGTGATCGACGAGCTGTGGAAGGAGCACCTGCAGACCCTCGACCAGCTCCGCTCCGGCATCGGGCTCCGCGGCTACGGGCAGCGCGACCCCAAGAAGGAGTACCAGCGCGAGGGCTTCAACCTCTTTAAGTCGCTGATGCTGAACGTGAAGTTCCACGCTCTGCAGACCCTGTGCCACATCCACATCCGCACCGCCGACGAGCTCGAGGCCGAGCAGCGGCTCTACGAGGAGGCGGTGGAGGCCCACGCCCGCCACCAGGAGGCGCAGGTGGCGGAGCTGGCGGCGCGCCAGCGCCTCTTGGACGAGCACGCGCGCCAGCGCCGCCTCCTAGAGGAGCGCGCCCGCCGCCGCCCCACGCCCGACATGATCCTCGCCCCCCTGAGCCCCGAGGCTGCCGCGGAGGCGGCGCGGGGCGCGGGCGACGAGGAGGGCGCGGGCGACGAGGAGGGCGCGTCCGATGAGGCCAACGAGCGCGAGGCGCCCCGCCCCGCCCTCACCGCCATCGCCGCCATCGCCGCCCCCGGCAAGCCCAACAAGAAGCGCCGCCGCTGAGGGCCCGCCGCCGCTGAGGGCGCGCTGGGGGGCCCGCGCGTGAAAAGCCCCGCGCGTGAAAAAAGACTTGAAGCCGCCGCCCGAGCCGCTACTATTCTCAGCGCGTTTGGCGACTGAATGGTCATTCATCCATCTCTAGTCCACCCCCCTCACTCCCTCACAGCGAGACCCCCTATGCAGATCTACAAGGCACCCATCGCAGATATACGTTTCGCGCTCGAGAGCGCCGGCTACTCGCGCGTGGCGGCCTTCGAGGCCTTCAGCGACTATGACCTCGACACGCTCATGGGGATTCTAGACGAGGCGGGGAAGTTCTGCACCAAGGAGATGCTCGCGCTCAACCGCACGGGCGACCAGGAGGGCGTCAAGTACGACCCCGTCACCCTGAGCGTGACCATGCCCAAGGGCTTTAAGGAGCTCTACACCAAGTTCTGCGAGGGCGAGTACGCCTCCATGGTGCACCCGCCCGAGTACGGCGGCCACGGCGCGCCCTTCACGCTGGCGTTTATGCTCAGCGAGCTCACCACCGCCACCAACAAGAGCTTCTCGATGTGCCCGGGGCTCACGCAGGGGCTCGTGGAGGCGCTCATGCACTACGGCAGCGACGCGCAGAAGGCGGAGTACCTGCCGCGCCTGATCAGGGGGGCGGTGACGGGCACGATGTGCCTGACCGAGCCGCAGTGCGGCACCGACCTCGGCATCCTCACCACCCGCGCGACCCCCGTGGAGGGGCGCGCGGGGGTGTACTCGGTGACGGGCACCAAGATCTGGATCACGTTCGGCGAGCACGACCTCACCGACAACATCATCCACCTCGTGCTCGCGCGCCTCCCCGATGCCCCCGAGGGGATCAAGGGCATCAGCACCTTCCTCGTGCCCAAGCTCCTCGCCGACGGCACGCGCAACCCCGTGTTCTGCGGCGGCCTCGAGCACAAGATGGGCATCCACGCCTCGCCCACCTGCGTGATCAACCTCGAGGGCGCCGAGGGCTACCTCGTGGGCGAGCCCCACCAGGGCATGAAGGTGATGTTCAAGATGATGAACGCGGCGCGCCTCACCGTGGGCATCGAGGGAATCGCGCTCTCCGAGATCTCGTACCAGACCGCCCTCGCCTTCGCCAAGGACCGCCGCCAGATGCGCGCGCTCGACCCCGCCAAGCAGGACCTGAGCGCCAAGGCCGACAACATCCTGGTGCACCCCGACGTGCGCCGCATGCTCCTCAACGTGCGCGCCTCCACGGAGGGCATGCGCGCGCTGTCGGCGTGGATCGCCGTCCACATCGACGTGGCGCACTCGCACCCGGACGTCAAGGTGCGCGAGGAGGCGGAGGAGCTGGTGGCGCTCTTTACGCCCGTGGTGAAGTCGTACTGCACGGAGCGCGGCTTCTGGAACGTGAGCGAGGCGATGCAGGCCTGCGGCGGCGCGGGCTACACCACCGACTGGAGCATCGAGCAGTACCTCCGCGATATGCGCATCGCGCTCATCTACGAGGGCACCAACCATATCCAGGCCCTCGACCTGATCGGGCGCAAGCTGCCGAGCAAGGGCGGGCGGGCGATGATGGCGTTCAGCAAGCGCGTCACGGACTTTATCCGCGAGAACAGGGACGACGAGCGCATGGGGAGCATCGTGGAGTCGGTGAAGGAGGCGTCCAAGCTGCTCTCCGACATCACCATGAACACGCTGATGGCCAAGGCGGCGCGCGACCCCGAGGAGGGCGGGGCGGTGGCGTCGAGCTACCTCAACCTCTTCGCGCTCACCGCCATCAGCTACCTCCTCGGCCAGCAGGCCAAGCTGGCGCACGAGCGCGGCGGGCGCTTTGGGGAGACCAAGCTCAAGGTGATTCGCTTCTTCTTCGACAAGATCCTGCCCGAGATCCACAGCCTCGCGGCGGTGATTCGCACCGGCAAGGCGAGCATGATGGCGCTGGCGGAGGATGAGATCTGAGGGCGCCGCGGGGGGGCGCCGCGCCTCAGGGGGGGGCGAGGCGCGCCCAGTAGAGCCCGCGGCGCGGGCAGAGCAGGTAGAGCGCGCCGCGCCGCGCCACGAGGCGCGTGACGGGGGCGCCGAGGTCGAGCCGCTGCGCCCGCCGCAGCCCCCCCCCCCGCGCCTCCCACACCTCCACGCCGCGCGCGGTGGCGAGGGCGACGTGGGTGGGGCTGAGGGGGGCGAGGTCGTAGGTGGGCGGCACGAGGTGGCGCGCCGCGCCCCACGAGAGGGTGACGCCCTCGCGCGCCACCGCCGCGAGGCGCCCGCCCACGGGGGCGGCGAGGGCGGCGGGGGGCGGCGGCAGGCGGAGGGGCGCGCCGGCGAGGGCGGCGGGGCGGGCGGGGGCGCGCGAGAGGTCGAGGGGGTAGGCGAGGCCGTCGCGCCGCGCCGCCCACCAGTAGCCCCCGTCGGCCACGAGGCGCGCGAGGGCGCCCCCCACCCCCGCCGGGAGCGCCACGGGGGCAGGGGCGACGCGCGCGCCCTCCTCCCACGCCCAGAGCCCCCCCGCCCCGGCGAGCAGCAGGCGCCCGCGCCGCGCGTCGAGCGCCACGTCCTCGAGGCCCGCGGGGCCGAGGCGCCCCTCCGCCCCGCGCCGCCACCCCGCGGCGCTGAGCGCCACCTCCTCCGCCCCGAGCGCCACCCGCACCTCCCCGCGCCCCGGGAGCGGGCGCGCCGCGCACGGGAGCACGGCGCCCCGCCCCCCGCCCCCGCCCCCGCCCCCGCCCTC
>VGTA01000425.1 GCA_016874875.1 Deltaproteobacteria bacterium
CAGGATGCCCCAATGACCCCCACCCAGCTCAGCGCCCGCGTCTCCGTTTACGGCCAGGTGTCCCCCGCCGAGATGACCACCCTCAAGACCCTCGGCTTCACGGCGGTGATCTGCAATCGCCCTGACGGCGAAGACCCCGGGCAGCCCACGGCGGCGGCGGTGCGGGCGGCGGCGGAAGCGGCGGGGCTGGCGTTCTTCTGTGTGCCCTACGACCCGTCGGCGCCGTCGCCCACCATGGTCAGCGATTTCGCCGCCGCCCTGCAGGCCGCGCCCGCCGGGCGCGTGCTGGCCTACTGCCGCTCCGGCAACCGCAGCGCGCGCCTGTGGCAGGCGGTGGGCTCGCCCTGATCGGGCGCGCGCCTCAGGGCTCGCGCGTGGTCACGAAGGGGCCGAGACTCGCCTTAAAGTCCTCCACCATCGCCACCGGGTTGGGGTCCACCCCCGCCAGCGTGGCGAGCTCGCAGCTCACGAGGTCAAAGAGGTAGAGCGTGGCGAGGGCGGCGGCGAGGGGGTCGCGCGCGGGGCGCATGGGCACCTCTAGGGTGTCCACGCCGTGCTTGCGGAGCGTCTCGACGGTGCGCGCCACGCGCGTCTGCTGGCGCGGCGTGGTCTGCGTCGTGGTGAGGAAGACCGCCACGAGGGGGGCGTGGAGGCGCGTGTAGCCCACCATCTCGTTGTGGTTGAGCTCGGGGACCTCGTTCCAGAAGGCCGGACTCTTGGCGTTCTCGTTGATCTTGATCTTCACCACGCGCGCCACGCTGCTCGCGAACGGCGGGGGGGCATAGAAGACGGGAATCTTGCCGCTCAGGGCGCCCGCCACCGCCGCCGCCTCCGCCGCGAGGGCGG
The DNA here is from genome assembly GCA_016874875.1 of Deltaproteobacteria bacterium. Classification (GTDB taxonomy): domain Bacteria; phylum Myxococcota_A; class Bradymonadia; order UBA7976; family VGTA01; genus VGTA01. The sequence goes on from VGTA01000425.1 coordinate 847, forward strand.
GGTCGGCGTTGAGCGCGCGCGCCTCGCTCGCCACGGCGGCGAGGCGCGCGCGCCCGCCCAAGAAGAGCCCGAGGTCCTCGAGGAGCGCGGCGAGGGCGCCGAGGAAGAAGCCGCTGGCGGCGCGGGGCTGGAAGTCGGGGTTGGGCTTGGTGATGCGGATGAGGGGCAGGTCGCGCGCCCGCGCCCGCGCCTCGAGGGCGCCCCCGGCGCAGATGACCGCCACCCGCGCCGCGCTCGCGCACGACAGGTCGAGGGCGGCGAGCGCCTCCTCGGTGTTGCCGCTAAAGCTGCTCACCACCACGAGGTCGTCGGCGTCGAGGTCGGCGGGCGGCTCGTAGTCGCGGCAGACGGTCAAGGCGACGCCGTGGTCGCGCAGCGCGATCCACAGCAGGTCGCCGGGGAAGGCGCTCCCGCCGAGGGCGCAGAGGGTGACGCGGCGCGGGCGCCAGCCCTCGTCGCCGCGCCGCACGCGCGCGGCGGCGCCGGCGGCGAGGGTGAAGCCCTGGCCGATGTGGTCGGGCAGGCCGCGGACGCCCGACAGCATCACCTCGACGCCGGCTTGAATCTGCTCAGGGGTGGGGGGGGTGTGACTCGTGCTCATCAGGAGACTCTCTGCGGCGCCCTTTCGGGCGGTGGGCGGGGGCGGGGGCGGGGTCGGGGGCGGGGGACGCGCTAGCTCAGGCGGTGAGCTCGCTCAGCTCGTCATAGATCACCTGCAGCTGCTCGCGTTGCGGCTCTAGGAGCCACGGGCGCGCGCCGAAGATCTGAAAGTAGAGCAGCTCCCCGAGGGCCTGCCCTAGGAAGAAGAGGGGCTCGCCGCGGTCGAGGCGGCGGAGGTTGTCGAGCAGGCGCTCTTGGCTGAGCTGGCCGCGCGCGCTAAAGGCGAGCCCCTCGAACAGGTCCGCGAAGCCGTAGAACTGCAGGAAGGCGGCGAGACCGGCGGCGAGGGTGTTGGGCTGGCGGGCCTGCAGCGCGAACCCGTGGAGCAGGGCGAAGGCGTTGTTGTAGAGGGCGGCGAGCTCGCCGACGCTGATGCGTCGGTCGCGCTCCTCCTCGATGCCCACCACCGACACGAAGCCGTCCTCCACGAGGCTGAAGAGGCGCTGGTAGAGGCGAAAATCGCCGATTCGGAAGCGGTCGATGAGCTCCTGCACGCTGAGCGGGGCGCGTAGGGCGTCGAGCAGCGCCCGCAGCTCCTCGCTGCTCGGCGGCGCCGCCCCCTCGAGGCGTGTGATGAGGGAGGAGCGCGAGGGGATGCGCGCGCGGAAGCGGCGCATGTCGTCGGCGCGGGTGGCGCCGTCGAGGAGGAGCTGCTGCGTGCTGAGCTGCAGGGGCGTGGGCAGGTCCTCGAGGTGGGGCAGCGTGAAGTAGAAATCGCCGTGGGTGAACAGCAACGTGGCGTAGAAGATCTCCTCCACCTGCCGCTTGAAGTACAGGTAGAGCTGCCCTTGGTTGAGGAGTCCGAGGTCCACGAGGTGGTTGCCGAGGGGGCGCCGCAGCGCCTCCGCCTCCCGCTCCGCCGCGTCGAGCTGCGGGCGGTCGAGGGCCCCAAAGCGGTAGAGGACCTCGGCGAGGCGGTCGTCGAGGTGGTTGGAGCGGGCGGCGCAGAGGTCGCCGTCCTTAAAGTAGAGCGAGCGGCGGACCTCGCCCTGCACACAGGTGAGCTGGCCGCTGAGGCGCGAGTTGAGCAGGAAGCTGATCACGTCGATGACGGAGCCGATGGCGCCGATGTCGCCCTGAAGCGCCACGGGCTCGCGCAGCTCGTTGTGCTTGGGGACGCTCGCCACCCGCTCAAAGACCACCCGCTCGTCGCTCGCGCTCGCGAGGGTGTAGAAGCCCGCGTAGTGGCTCAGGCGCCGCCGCAGGGCGCCGCCGATGGTGAGGCCGCGCCCGGCGCGGTCCACCTTCAAGAAGCCGCCGCCGGCGGGGGCGCCGGCGGCCTCTCGCTCCACGGTCGGGGTGTCGCTCGGGGGGTCGCGGGGGTCGCGGGCGGCGCGGATGTCGCGGGGGTCGCGGGGGTTGCTCATGGTGCTGTGCTGCTCGAGTGAGGGAGGGGCGAGGGGGGGGGGCGACTCACGGAGTCGCTACTTGCGGAGGCCAAAGAGGCCGCCGCCCTTGGCCGGCTCCTGCGCCTGCTGGCGCTGGAGGTGGCGCACCTGGCTCTGCGCCTCCGCGAAGTGCGCGTTGAGCTTGACGGCGCGCTCAAAGGCGGCGAGGGCGCGCTTGGGGTCTCCCGAGAGGGACCACAGGGTGCCGAGGAAGTAGAAGGGCTCCTCGCGCGCCTCGTACTGCGCGGTGAGCAGCTCTAGGCGCTCGGCGGCGTTGCGGGTCACCACGGCGCTCGCCCCCTGCGCCTTGAGGGTGAGCGCCTCGGCGTATATGAGCAGTGCGTCGCAGAGGGGGTCGTCGGGGGTGAGCTGCTTGGCCTCTTGCGCCTTGCGCTGCGCGAGCTCGAGCTTGTTGTGCTTGATCGCGAAACTGAGGCCCTCGCGCACGAGCTGCTCAGCGCGCATGAGCTGCCCGAGGTCGCGCGCGGGAGTCCCGGCGCGCGCGCCCTGCGCGCCCTGCGCGCCCTGCGCGCCCTGCGCGCCCTGCGCGCCCTGCGCGCCCTGCGCGCCCTGCGCGCCCTGCGCGCGCCCCTGCCCCATCTGCCGCTCCGCCTCATACTCGCGGCGCGCCGCGGGGTCGGTGAGGGTCTGGTGGGCGCGGTTGGCGAGGATGAAGAGCTGGTTGAGCGCCTCGAGGGTGTCCTCGGGGATATCAAAGCGGACGAACTTGTCGGCGTGGAGGCTCGCCGCGAGGCGCTTGAAGGCGCGGCGCGCCTCGTCCTCCGGGGCGCCCTCCGGGAGCCCGAGGAGCGCATAATAGCTGAGCTCGTCGCGGCGGCTATAGAGGTCGAGGAGCTCGCGCACCTGCTCACGCGCCTTGTCGGTGAGCGGCTTCTTGGCCTGGGCGCCCGCGGGGGCGCTGGCGGGGGCGCGCAGCCCGCGCGCCACCGAGGCGGGCGCCTCAGGTGCCCCCCCCTGCGCCCCCTGCGCCCCCTGCGCCCCCTGCTCCCCCTGCGCCCCCTGCGCCCCCTGCGCCCCCTGCGCGGGCGTCACCGCCGCGTGCTCGCCCGTGTTGGAGGAGCGCCCCACATGAAACTGCCGCCAGTTCTCAGGAGGGCGGATGATGCGCCTGTCCCGCGCCGCGCCCGTCTCCACGATCTCCTGCCGCTGCGCCCCGCCCACGCGCGCTTCCGGTGAGACGAAAGTCCCCGCGGGGGGAACCACGGCGGCGTGGACGCCCGAGGGGCGGGCGGGGGGGGCCACGGCGGCGTGGACGCCCGAGGGGCGG
>VGTA01000426.1 GCA_016874875.1 Deltaproteobacteria bacterium
CGCGGCGCCCTCCGCGCCGGTGGTCACGGTGACGCCCTCGGTCTTGACGACCGTCTTGCTGTTGGGCTCCACCTTGACCACGGGGGGCGTGGCGAGGGCGGAGAGGGCGAGCGCCGCGGGGAGAGCGACGGAGGCGGCGAGGAGGGAGGCGGCGCGGGCGGCGCGGGTGAAGGTGCTCTTGAGCTGCATGGCGAGTCTCCGTGGGGGCGGACCGGCGGGCGGGGCGCCTGAGGGGCTAGGCTGTGGGTGAGGGGCGAGGGGCGCGCAGAGTTTGCGCGCAGAGTTTGCGCGCAGAGTTTGCGCGCAGAGTCTGCGCGCTCGCCTAGCGCTTGTCAACCGCCCGCCGCGCCCCTACAGCCGCACCACCCCCAGCGCCGACCCCCGCAGCGGCGCGCGCCCCGCCCCGGCGCAGATGGAGAGCGCCTCGCCGAGCGCGCGGCGGCTGTGGCGGGGGTCGATGACGCCGTCATCCCACAGGCGGGCGGTGGCGAAGAGGGCCGACGACTCCGCCTCCACCTGCGCGGCGAGGGCGCGCGCGGCGGCCTCCACCCGCGCGAGCGCCTCCGCCGGCGCCCCCGGCCCTAGGCGCTGCGCGCCGAGCTGGCGGACCACCTCCCCCGCCTGCTGCCCGCCCATGACCGCGAGGCGGCTATTGGGCCACGAGAAGATGAAGCGCGGGTCATAGGCGCGCCCGCACATGGCGTAGTGCCCCGCCCCGAACGCGCCGCCGATCATGAGCGTCAGCTTGGGCACCGCCGCGGTCGCCACCGCCCGAATCATCTGCGCCCCGTGCTTGATCACCCCCGCCGCCTCCGCCGCCGCGCCCACCATAAAGCCCGTGGTGTTCTGCAAGAACAGCAGCGGCGCGCCGCGCTGGTCGCAGAGCTGGATGAGCTGCGCCGCCTTCGCGGCGCCCTCCGGGCAGATGGGTCCCTGGTTAGCGACCACCCCCACAGAGCGCCCGTAGAGCGCGCCGAACCCCACCACCACCTCGGGCCCAAAGCCCGCCTTGAACTCCTCAAAGTCGGAGCCGTCGAGCAGGCGGGCGAGCACCTCGCGGGGGTCATAGGGCTGACGATAGTCAAAGGGGACGGCGCCGCAGAGCTCCTCGGGGTCATAGAGGGGCGGGCGGTCATCGCGGAGGGCGGCGGCCGCCGCCCCCTCCCCCCAGCCCAGCCCACCCACCAGCGCGCGGGCGATGAGCGTCGCCTCGCGGTCATCCTCCGCCATGTGCTCATTGAGCCCCGTCTGCGTCGCATGCAGGGCAGCCCCGCCCAGCGCCTCCTCATCGCACACCTCGCCGGTGGCGGCGCGCACGAGGGGGGGGCCGGCCAAGAACACCTGCGCGCGCCCGCGCACCATCACCACCACGTCCGAGAGCCCGGGCACATACGCCCCGCCCGCGGTGGAGGGGCCATAGACCACCGTGACCTGCGGCACCCCCGCCGCCGACAGGCGCGCCTGCTGCGCGAACGTGCGCCCGCCCTCCACAAACAGCTCCGCCTGGTGCTGCAGGTTGGCCCCGGCGCTCTCGGCGAGGGTGACGAGGGGGAGGCGGTTGTGCAGGGCCACCTCCTGCGCCCGCAGCGCCTTCTTGACCCCCATGGGCGGCACGGCGCCCCCCTTGACGGCGGAGTCGTGGGCATACACCACCACCCGCGTCCCCCCCCCCCCCCCCCCCCCCGCCACCGCCCCCCCCCCCCCCCGCCCCCCCCCCCCGCCCTCCTCGCTCATGGCCGAGCCCGCCAGCGGCGAGAGCTCAAGGAAGGGCGCGCCGCGGTCGAGCAGGAGGGCGAGGCGGTCGCGGGGGAGGAGCTGCCCGCGCGCCTCAAAGCGCGCGCGCGCCTCCTCCGACTGCGCGCGCACCCGCCCCTCTAGCCGCCGCACCTCCTCCACGGCGGCGAGCATCTCGACGCGCTGCTGGGCGTACCGCTGGGCGTGCTGGGGGCTGTGGGGGGTGACGAGGGGGGTGAGCTGCATCGCGGGGTCACTCAACCTTCACGGGCGGGGCGCGGGGCGCGGGGCGCGGGGGGAGGGAGGGGGAGGGGGCGAGCCACGGCGCTACACGCTCCTCGCCAGCCGAAACCCCAGACTCGTGATTCGCAGCCCTGGCGCGCCGCGGCCGCGGAAGGCGACGCGGGCGCCGTCGGGCTCAAAGCACCAGCTGCCGCCGCGAATCACGCGCGCCGCCGGGGTGTGCATATAGGAGGGCATGTCGCCCCGCGGGTCGAGCTGCGGCGCGCTCGCGTACTCGCGCAGCCCGTCAGCGCACCACTCCCACACATCACCGCTGAGGTCGTGGAAGCCCCAGGCGTTGGGCGCCTTGCGCCCCACGGTCTGCAGACTCTCCGCCTTAGCCCAGCCCACCGCGCCGAGGTCGTCGCTCCCGGCGTAGAGGAAGCCCTGGCGCGCGCGGGCGCAGTACTCCCACTCCGCCTCCGTGGGCAGGCGGTAGCCGAGACTCTCGGGCACGAACGCCACCTCTGGGCGCGCCCCGCGCGAGACGAGGTAGGCGTGCGGCAGCCCCTCGAGGTCGGAGAGGGCGTTGCAGAATCTCAGCGCGTCGAACCAGCTCACGCGCACCACCGGGTGCCCCGGCGCCTTGTCGTGGCTCGGGTTAGACCACATCACCGCCTCGTAGAGCTCCTGCGTCACGGGGTGCTGCCCGAGCAGGAAGGGGCGGCTGAGCACCACCCGGTGGCGCGGTGACTCGTGGGGGGCGCTCGTGGGCTCGCGCGCGGTGGCGCCCATCAGGAAGGTGCCCGAGGGGACGCAGAGCATGGGGAAGGCGATGTTGCGGACGCGCCGCACGTCCGCCGGGAGGGGGCGCGCGGTGGGGTCGCCCTCCGCCGCCGCCCGCTCTAGGCGCTCCTCGAGACCCTCAGCGCTCAGCGAGAGGTCATCGAACGGCGAGCGCGCGGGGGCGTCGGCGACGGCGGCGGCGCGCCCGAGGCGCTGACGGAGCCACGGGACCAGCCCCGTAGGCGGCGGCGGGGGCGCGAGCGCCTCGCGCGCCCAGGCATCGAGGAGCCCTTGCACATCGGCGCGGAGCTGCGTGGCGAGCTCGCGCTGCGCCCGCTCCGCCGTCTCGGCGCGCGCCGACAGCGGCGCCCAGTCCCCCTCAAGGGGCCCCGAGTGCGCCTCCACGAGGTCCTCCCCCGCCTCGGGGCTGAGGAAGAAGGAGCCGGTGAGCGGCAGTCGCAGGGGCGGCTCGGCGGTGTCGTCGGCGTCGCGGGCAGACGCGGGTCGGGCGGCGCTGTTGGGGGCGAAGCGCGCGCCGAGCGCCCGGAGGCGAGCGGCGGCGGGGGAGGCGGCGATGGCGGCCTCGTGGCGCAGGAGGAGAGGGAGGGCGTGGTGGAGCTGACCGAGGCTGGTGAAGAGCTCGGTGAGATTCTCCCAGGCCTCCTCGAGGGCGGGGTCGGCCTCCACCGCCAAGGCGAGGTGCGCCTTGGCGTCCCCGAACCTGTGGAGCTGGAAGTAGAGCACGCCGAGGTCGTTGTGGACCCGCGCGTCAAAGGGGTTTTGGTCGAGGAGGGTGAGCAGCGTGTGCTCCGCCTGCGCGAGCTCGCCGGCGCGGAGCTGGGCGCGGGCGCGGGCGCGGTCGCTCACCTCGGGCTCAATCGTAAAATCGAGAGGCGCCCCCGCCCCCGCCAGCGAGAGCGGCGCGGCGGCGGTGGGGCGCGGCGGCAGGGAGAGGGCGCTGATGACCTCGGAGGGGGCGGCGGTCTGGAACTCGGGCAGCGGGGGGGGGCTGAGGCCCGTGGGCGGCGGATCCCCGAAGAGCGAAGCGCGCGCGAGCGCGGGCGCAGGCGCGGGCGAGAGCGCAGGCGAGAACGAGGGCGCCAGCGGCGGCATTAGCGCCCCCCCACCGAGCGCCCCCCCCGCCGGCGCCACCCCCAGCGCGCGCTCAAGGAGCCTGTGAGCCTGCGCGAGGCGCTGCGCGCTCGCCTTGAGGGGCGCCGCCTCGGGGTAGCGGTCGCCGGCGGCGCGCACCTGAAGGCGCGCCTCTAGGACCGCCTGCGCCACCTCCGCGAGCGCCGCCTGCGAGAGCGCGGCGTGGGCGCGGGCGGGGCCGAGGGCGGCGAGGGCGCGCGCCAGCTCGGCGGCGGGGCCCCAGGCGCCCCCCGCGTCGGCCGCGGCGCCCCCCGCCGGCGCGCGCTCCGTGGCGGGCGTGG
>VGTA01000427.1 GCA_016874875.1 Deltaproteobacteria bacterium
CTCGGCCTCACCAACACCTCTGTGGGCGACGCGCCGTACACCGACATCGAGCCGTGGCCGCGCTGCCTCTCCGCTGTTCAGAGCGTCTCCGAGCAGAACCTGTGGTGCGTGGACAGCGGCGAGAACAGCGCGGTGACGGCGGCGGCCGTCAAGCCTGACGTGGGCTCAGGGTCCAAGCTCGGCGTGGCGCTCATGCCTCGCTAGCGGCGCGCGCCTGCGGGCTCAGGGGGCGGCGAGCGTGTGGGTGGTCACCACCTCCGGCGCCACCTCCGCGCGGTCGTGCATGCCGCGGAAGGCGGCGACCTCGGGGGTGTCGTGCAGGAACAGCCCGCGCATGTAGCGCGCGCCGAGGGCCTGGTAGAGGAGCGTGGCGCGCACCGCCGTCACGCGGGCGCCCGCGGGCACGGGGACCTCGTAGCGCACCGCGTCGCCGCCGCCCACGAAATCCTCGTCGCCCTCCACGCCCACCGGGCGCGTGGAGGGGGCGTCCACGTGGGCGGGGGAGTAGCCCTTGGGGAGCAGGCGGTTGTCCTTGAGCCAGCCCGTCGCCTGCGTGAGCATCACCGTGGGCGCCCCCGCGGCGTCGCCCATCACCGCCTCGTAGATCTGCACCTGCGCGTCGCTGGTGATGACCGCGTGGTGGGGCTCAAAGGGCGCGCCCGCCTTCTCGGCGTCGAGGGGCGCGCCGGCGGCGTTGAGGATGCGCCCGCGCGCGTCGTGCGCGCCCGACACAAAGAGCGGCGCGTCGCCCTCGCCGAGCACCTCCACCTTGAGCCACGCGCGACGCGCGGGGTAGCCCGTGGGGACCTTGTGGCCGGCGAAGGAGGTGAGCGCCACGGTGAAGCGCGCCTGCGCGCCCTCCACGCGCAGGTCGCGAACCTGCACGAGGGCGCTCGAGGCGAGGCGGTCGCGGGCGAGATCGGTGATCAGGTCAAAGGCCTCGTCGGTGGCCTGCGGCTTGAGCGTGGCGCGCTCCGCCTTGAGAATCTGCGGCAGGACGGTGTTGGCGCCCACGAAGGTGTGCTGCCCAAAGGGCTCGCGCGGGTCGATGAGGAAATCGCCCCCGGGCGGCGAGCGCGCGATGCGGGTGCGGAGCGGCGCCCCCTGGTCGTCGTAGGTGGGCATGTGGCAGTCTTGGCACGCCGCCGCCTCGGGGGCGGGGCTGTTGTGCTCGTTGTTGTAGACGGAGTTCCTCCACTCGAGGTAGGGCGTCTGCTCCGCGAACACGCCGCCGCCCTGCTCGGGGGGGAGGGCGCGCAGGAGGGTGTGGCAGGTGGCGCAGAGCGCCGACTCGCGCACGTGGTCGGCGTAGGTGGGCGTGTAGCGCACGTGGTTGACCATGGGCGCGGTGGCGGGGTCGCGGTGGGGGCCAAAGATCTTGCGCTCGGTCCCGATCTCAAAGCCGCCCGAGAAGCTCTCGGGAGTCCGCAGGTTGCTAGGCAGAATCTGGTGGCAGGTGGTGCACGCCACGCCGTCGAGGCCCACGGCGGCGGGGTCGGTGCGCGCCTTGAGGTCGCTCATCTTCCCCTCGCGCGAGGCGGTCGCGCGCGCCACCTCCGAGAGCATGGGCGCGTGGCAGCGCACGCACTCGCCCTCGATCTGCTCCTGCGCGCCCGGCGCGGCGGCCACCTCGGCGCTCACCTGCGCCCACCAGAAGGGGTCGCGGCTGGCGTTGGCCATCGCGCTCCCCTGCCAGAGGTTGAAGGGGCCGAGCTCCTCGCCGGCGGGGTCGCGCATCGCGGTGGCGCGCGGCGAGTTGCTGTGGCAGAGGGCGCAGGCGGGACTCGTGGTAAAGTAGGAGAACGCCACGGTCCTGTGCTCGCCGAGGGCGAGGGCGTCGGGGGGGGCGGCGGGGACGCCTTCCGGGTCGGGGAGCGGGGCGGGGGGGCTCGCTTGCGCGCCTGCCTGAGCGCCTGCCTGAGCGCCTGCCTGAGCGCCTGCCTGAGCGCCTGCCTGAGCGCCTGCCTGAGCGCCTGCCTGAGCGCCTGCCTGAGCGCCTGCCTGGGCGTCCCCGGCGAGCGCAGGCGTCTCCGCTGGGCGCGCGTCGTCGCAAGAGAGGGCGAGCGGCGCGGCGATGAGCAGGAGCAGCGTGAGCGGCGTGAGCGGAGTGAGCGGCGTGAGCGGCGTGAGCGGCGTGAGCGGCGGGCGTGGCGGGCGCGGCGCCGACAGCGCGCGGAGGGCGGCGCGGGCGAGGGGAGGGGGGGCGGTGTCCATCGTGGGGGTCCTCGTGGGCTGAGGGGCGTGGAGGGGCGTGGAGGGGCGTGGAGGGGCGTTACACTCACCCCGACCTCTTTGGCAATACGCTTCTCGCCGCCTGGCGCGATTCGGGGCGCCTGGCCCTTGAAATCCTCTCGTGATTGTTGATCTTAGAGGTCTGACCTCCGCGCTCTCTACCTCCCCCCCCACAGGAGTCCCCCCATGCCCCTCCTCAGCCGCCGCGACCTCCTCACGCACCTCGCCCAGCTCAGCGCCGTCGGCGCCGGCGCCCTCGCGCTCCCTGGGTGCTACGGCGACAGCACCTACGACCTTGACCGCGAGACCGCCACCCAGTGGGCGGAGCGCGCCGCCGCCCTCGAGCAGGGGGGCGTGTACACCCCCGCCGCGCCAGGGGAGTGGGCGGGCAAGGAGGCCGCGCACACCCCCACCGCCACCCTCATGGACATGGGCGGCGCGCTCACCGTCAAGGCCTTCGTCAACCACGTCATGACCGCTGAGCACTGGATCTCGGGGGTGTACTTCCGCGACCAAGACAACAACGTCTTTTTTCTGCAGGAGCTCTCCTACACCGACGGCGACCCCGGCGCGGAGAAGGGCGTGACGGTGTACGCGCAGGTGCCGGCGGGGGTGACGGCGGTGACGGCGTTCGCCTACTGCAACCTGCACGACTGCTGGCGCTCCGAGACGGTGAGCAGGGCGGCGGCGGCGACCTGAGGAGTCCTCGCGCGCGTTGACTCGCTCCCCCTCCCATGATACACCCCTCGCCCGAGCCGCCACTGCGCGCCGAGGCGCGCCCCCCTTGCGATCACGAGGCACGAGGTCAAGAACCATGGTTAAGCGGATTAAGAAGCGCGTCCCCAAGCCCGAGACTCCTGAGACCGCGCTCGACGCGCTCGGCGCCCTCGGCGCGGGGTCCAAGGAGGACGGCGCTGAGGGCGGCGCTGAGGGCGGCGCTGAGGGCGGCGCTGAGGGCGGCGCTGAGGGCGGCGCTAAGGTCGGCGCGGGGGGCAGCGCTGAGGGCAGCGCTGAGGGCGGCGCAGGCGGCAGCGCTGAGGGCGGCGCCCCGCGCGCCCCGCGCGCCGCGGTCGCCATCGAGCCCAACATCTCCATGAGCTACACCGACACCTTCACCGACGTCTCCGAGCGCGTGCTGCACGCCGTCTACGCGCAGTGGCAGGTCCTCGTCGCCCTGGCGCTCGTGGGCGCCGTGGTGTGGGGCGTTAAGGTGCAGCTCGACCAGGGCGCCCACGAGGCGCAGGCCGAGGAGCGCGCCGCCCTCTCCGCCGCCGCCTCCACCTACGCCGCCGCCCGCGCCCCCCAGCTCGCCTACCTCAAGCGCGGCGCCCGCTGGGCTGAGGAGAATCCCGACGCGCTCACCACCCCCGACGTGGGCGAGGCGCCCTCCGGGGAGGCGCTCGCCGGCGCCGCGGAGCGCTTTAAGGCGCTGCAGGGCGAGCTCGGCCACCCGGGCGCGCGCGCCCTCGCCCGCCTCGGGGAGGCCAGCGCGCGCTTTGACGCCGCCCGCGGCGCCGACGACCACAAGGCCGCCGCCGCGCTGTTCGCCGCCGTGGCCGAGGACGCCAGCGTGGAGCCCTTCGCGCGCGCCATCGCCCAGCAGAGCGCCGCCGCCGCCCACGAGCAGGCCGCCCTCCTCGCCGCCGACGAGGGCGCCAAGAAGGCGTCGTGGGCGAGCGCCGCCGCCGCCTGGGAGGCCCTCTCCAAGCTCGACGCGGAGCTCTATGGGCTGTTCGCCGGCGTGGAGCGCGCGCAGGTGCTGATGGCGTCGGGGGACGCGGCGGGCGCCGCCGCCCTCGTCGCGCAGCTCGAGACGGTGCACGCGGAGGCCCTCAAGGACCCCAAGCGCAAGGGCGAGAAGCGCGCCCTCACCCTCGTGAAGGCGCAAGCGGCGCGATGAGCGCCCTCCTCGCGCGCCTGGGGCGCGCCG
>VGTA01000428.1 GCA_016874875.1 Deltaproteobacteria bacterium
TGGGGCTGCATGGCGCTTATGGGCTGGCGTGGCTGCTCAAGGAGCTCACGTTCCCCGACCCCGCTTGGCAGCGCCGGGTGACCTACGGGGGGGCGCTCGGGGCGCTGCTGGGGGTCCTGCTCCCGTACTGGGCGGCGCCGACGCTCTTGGTGACGGGGGCGCTGGGGGTGAGTCCTGAGCGCCCCGGGTGGCTCTTGGGGGTGTGCGTCTTGGTCCACACGCTGGGGCTGGCGCTGATGGTGGGGGCGGACGCGCAGAAGTTCTTTACGCTGCGCGCGCGGCGCGGGCTGATCACGACAGGTTTTTTTGCGCGGGTGCGGCACCCTAACTATCTCGGGGAGATGATGATCTATGGGAGCTACGCGCTCTTGGTGGGGCACTGGCTGCCGTGGCTGGTCTTGCTGTGGGTGTGGGGGGGGGTGTTCTCGACCAACATCGCGGTGAAGGAGGCGTCGATGGGGCGCTATCCGGAGTGGGCGGAGTATAGGAGGCGGACGGGGGCGCTGCTGCCGCGCCTGATGAGGTAGCAGCCGATTCGGAATCCCCGGAAATCACCGCGTCTCGAGCCACTCCACCAGCTCCCCCGCCAGCTCCAGCGCCCCCCGCCCCGCCCCCTCCAAGACCAGCTCCGCCTCCTCATAGGCCACGGCGCGCGCCGCGAGCAGGGGGGCGAGCGCGTCGGGGGAGGAGGGGGGCTGGCGGGGCCAGAAGGGGAAGCGGCGCGGGGCGCGGGCGTGAGCGCGGGCGAGCCCCTCCGCGCACTCCGCGAGGGGGCGGCGGACATAGACGAGGGCGGCGGCGGCGCGGCGGAGGGCGCGCGCCTCGGCGGAGAGCAGCGCCCCGTCCCCGAGCGACACCAGCGGCGGGGGCGAGGCGCGGAGGGCGCGGCGGAGGGCCTCGAGCTCGCGCGCGCGCCAGCCCCCCGGCCCCTCCGTCGCGTAGAGGGCGGCGAGGGAGCGCCCGGCGGCGTGCTCCACCTGCGCGTCGAGCTCCACGAGCGGGTGACCCGTGAGACTCGCGGCGCAGTACGCCACCGCGTGCGCCTCGGCGCCCATCAGGCCGATGATGCACACGGGGCGGCGCAGCGGCGGGGGCGGCTCGTGGCCGTAGTAGCCGCCGAGGGGGCCCGCGCCCCCCGCGCCGCTCACGGCGAGGGCGGGAGCAGGCCCGCCGCGCGCGCGAACTCCCCCCCGGCCTCCACCGCCGCCAGGCGGCTGCGGAGCACCTCCACGAGGCGCCACCCGAGCCACGAGCGCTCATAGAGCGACACCTCGAGGTCCGCCCGCAGGTGCTCCACCGCCTTGAGCTCGAGCCCGCCCTCCCCGGGCACGTCGATGTCGATCAGCTCCGCCACCGGCGCGCGCGCCCGCACCTCCACTCGGCGGCGCGGCCCCTCGGCGTTGAGCGCCCAGCGCGCCTCCCCGCCCTCCACCTCAAACGACACCCCGCTAAAGCCGTGCCCGTCCTGCGTGCGCAGGCTGAGGAACTCGTCTCGCCAGCGCAGCCCGAGCATGTAGCCGCTCGGACTCCAGTCTCCCGCGAAAATGGGCCCCCCCGCCGCCGCGAACGCCACGTCGGGGCGGCCCTCAAAGACGTCGCTCTGGAGCCACACCCAGGTGGAGGGGAAGGCGCGCCCCCAGTTCTTCTCTTGGTGCAGCGGCGCCTCCGCCAGCGCCCCCTCCTCCACGAGCGCCCCCCCCTCGCGCACGCGCACCGCGCCCGTGGCGCGCCCCTTGAGGTGCTCCACGTGCCACTTGAGCGGCGGCCCGGGCAGCTCCGTCACCCAGCCCATGGTCCAGCGGTCGCGCTCGTCGTGGGGCCCCCCCCAGTAGGCGCAGCCCTCCACGCGGAGGTCCACCTCCACCTCCTCGCCGCCCTCCGCCCAAAACCGCCCCGCCGCCCCCGCCGCGCTCAAGACCACCCCGTCCCCCTCCGCGCCGAGGAGCACCGACAGCGCGTTGGCGCCCCGCTGAATCTCCTCGATGTCCACCCCCTCCCCTGGGCCCTCAAAGACTCGCTTGTAGACGCGCCCCGTCACCCCGTTGATGAGCTTCACGAACGCGCGCTCCGCCCCCGCCGCGTCGCGCCAGTAGGCGGTGATCAGCACCCACACCTGCGCCTCGCCCCCCGCGCCCTCGGGCTGCGTCGCGCGGTAGTACCAGCCTTCAAAATGCGCCCCCGCGCCGAGGTCGTGCACCGCGTTGGGCGTGAAGCCGCGCGGCGGCGCGGCGCAGGTGAGCGGGTAGGGGTCCGCGGCGCCCTCCGCCCCCCCCGCGGCGGGCGAGTCGGATTTGCCCAGCGTCGCGCTCACCTCGCCCTCCTCTTCGAGAGCCTCTTTGGCGGCGCAAGCGCAGAGCAGGGCGCAGAGCAGGGCGCAGAGCAGGGCGCAGAGCAAGGCGCGGAGGGGAGCGCGGAGCAGGGCGCTGGAGGGGGCGCCGAGCGGGCGCCGGGGGACGAGGGGGAGGGGGGTGTCCATGCGCTGCGGTCGCTCGTTCTGTGCTTGAGTGGGGAGGCGGGCGCTGTGCTATGGATATAGATGCACACAGCCATGCGCGCGGTGCGCCTCGGCGCGCGTCTTGTAGCAGCTTACATTATTTTTTGACACAACAGGTGCCGAATGACCCGCGTCCGACTCGCCCTCACCCTCGCCCTCGCCCTCTCGTCGCCCGCCCTCTCGTCACTCGCCCTCTCGTCGCTCGCGCGCTCGCCGCGGGCCGAGGCGCGCGTGGGGGACTGGGGGGACCCCATCGAGGTGCGCGAGCTCCCCTTCACCCACGCCGGCGACACGCGCGGGCGCGAGGCGCGCGTGGACGCCTATGACTGCGCGCCCGGCGTCTCGGAGGAGGGGCCTGAGGTGGTCTATCGGGTGGCGGTGCCCGCGGCGGGGGAGCTGCGGGCGTGGGTGGAGGGGGACGGCGGCGGCGTGGACGTCGATGTGCAGGTCTTGAGTCGCGCGCAGCTAGGCGGGCGGGTGGCGCAGGGCTGCCTCGCCCGCCACAACGCCCTCGCCGCGGCGGCGGTGGGGGCGGGGGAGGTCTGGGTGGTGGTGGACTCGTACGCGGGGGCGGCGCAGGCGGGGGCGTACCGGCTGCGCGTCGACCACCAGCCGCGCGACGGCTGGTACAGGCGCCTGGTGGCGCAGGGGGTGAGCCTCGAGACGCGCGAGTACGCCTCGCTCTTTGGGGGGCGGCAGACGGCGAGCGTGCTGCGCGTGGACCTCAGCGCGCCGGGGGTGAGCGTGCGCCCGCTCGGCGGCGTGGGCTGCGCCACCACCTCGGCGCTCGGGCGCGCCGCGGGGGCGGTGGCGGCGGTGAACGCGGGCTTCTTTTCGCTCAACGGGCGCTGCGATTCGCTGTCGCTCCTGAAGGTGGACGGGGCGCTGCTGAGCCGCAACGCGCGCGGGCGGGCGAGCTTTGGGGTGACGGCGGAGGGGGCGCCGCGGGCGGAGTGGGTGGCGGCGGGCGCGGACTGGCCGGCGGCGCGGCAGGCGGTGGGGGGGCTCTCGCGACTCGTGGCGGGGGGGGCGGTGGACGTGCAGTGGGAGCGCGACGGCGCCACGTCGGACTTCACCTTTGGGCGCAACCCCCGCACCGCCGTGGGCTTTGTGGGCGCGGAGGTGATTCTGGGCACGCTCGACGGGCGCACGGGGGCGGGGCTCGGTGTGAGTCTGCCCGACCTCGCGCAGTGGATGGTGTGGCTCGGCGCGCAGGAGGCGGTCAACCTCGACGGGGGCGGGTCCACGACGCTGTGGGCGCGGGGGGAGCCCGCCGGCGGCGTGGTCAACTTCCCGAGCGACAACGGGCTGGCGGACCACGCGGGGGAGCGGGCGGTGTCCACCGCCCTCGGCGTGTTCGCGCCCCCCTTGGCCCGCGAGGCCGTCTGGGTGGCGCGCCCGGGGGCCGCCGCCCTCGCCCCCGGGGAGGCGTTCGAGGCGGAGCTCTGGGCCCGCGACCCCGACGGCGAGCCCCTGCGCTTGTGGGCGCGGACGGCGGGGCGGGGCGCCCTGTCGCTCGAGCCCTCCTTGGACGGCGCGGGCGTGGTGCGCTATGTGGCGTCGCCGGCGGATGAGGCGCGGGTGGAGCTGGTGGTGGAGGCGCTAGCGGGGGAGCGCGTGGATGGGGTGTGGCGGGTCGCGCTCAGCGTGG
>VGTA01000429.1 GCA_016874875.1 Deltaproteobacteria bacterium
CGCTTGACACACCGTGCAGTCAGCGCACACCTCCGTCACGAGGTTGCCGTCGTCACACTCCTCACCCTCGTTCAGGGCGCTGTCGCCACAGAAGAACTCACAGGTCGAAGACCCAGGCTGGTTAATACACTCAGCGAAGGGGCTGCAACCGCCGTTGTTTTGTGCGCACTCATCGACGTCATCACAGGTGAGGCCATCCCCAAAATACCCATCATTACAAGCGCACAGACGATCACCGACGGTGTCGGTGCAGGTGGCGTTGGCATCACAGCCGCCGTTGTTGAGCGCGCACTCATTGATGTTGACGCAGGCGTCCTCAGCGCCGAGCGTATAGCCGCGCGCGCACTCACAAGCGATTCGACCGCTATCGAGGACGCGAGCGGAGGTGGCGGGGTCTAGATAGTCGCTCACCTCACACGCGAAGCGCTCGGGCTGCGTGTTGGCGTAGAAGGAACAGGTGTTGTTCATGTATGAGGGGTAATACTCAGCAAGCCAAGCGCGCTCAGCGCACTCATTGATGCATCCGCGCACATAGGAGACCGTCAGCTGCGGGTCAGCGCAGGTGCCGCCCACGCACTCGATGCCCTCAGGGCACCGGGTCTGGTCGAGCTCGCCATACTCATCAAGGCACGCGACAGGAGGCGCGCCCTCTGAGTAGTGAGTGTAGGGGACGACGGCCCACGCCACAAAGCCATCACCCTCCGTGAGACGCACGTCACTTGAGGGGATCACGCCGCAGGTAAACCTGATGTTGGAGGGGTTCCTCGAGTCGCTCCCGAGCGGAACGGTCACGCCGCCCTCCTCGGCGGTGCACGCCTGAAAGGTAAATCGGTTGGGGGCCTCTGTACGCGCGACGAAGTTCAGGCGCTCAAGGTTGTTTTGGAGCTCGGGGCGCGCATCACGAACCACCGTAAGGCACTTAAATTGGCTGTGGTGCGTCATGCCCTCCTCCCGCTCGGCGTCCCACCGGTCAAAGAAATCAAAGGTCACCTTTGAGTCCGTGACGCCAAGGGTCAGCGAGCGCTGGTCGCGATAACGGTGACATGTGCGCCAGTGAGCGCCTTGCGAGGCGGGCAGAGAGAGCTCAACGCGTGAATATTGCGGCGCGCTGCCGATGCGTGAGCGCTCTGCGATCACATAGCGGTTGGGACTCTCAAAGAAGGAGTAATGCAGCTCCGCGAAGTACGAGAGGCGCGTGGCGAGGGCGTTGAGCGCGCTGTTGGTGAACCGAGAGCCTGGTGCGTCATTGTGAGCTTGCGAGACGTCAGGTCTCCCGTCATCGTTAAAGTCTGCACGCCCGTCGACACAGTACTTCGTCAGCGGGTTGAGCTCTCTCACATTCAACTGGCGCCCTGGGTTGAAAGGTGAATGAGTGTAGTTAGGGCGATCGATCGCCGCGCTGCTGTCAAACTCTGATTGACGATCATTGCGGTCCGTCTCCACTAACGGAACAGATGAGGCGCCAAACTCTGCTTGTGTTGAGACGATGATGTCGCGCCCCTGCTCAGGCCTCAGGACAAACTGATCAACCTGCCTAACAACACAGCGCGCTTGCTCTCTTACTCTCGGGTCTGGGTTATTCAATGCCTCATAGGCGCTCGCGGAGATCCATCCATCTCCATCTTGGTCACAGGCGAGCGCCTCGGCGGTGTTGGCGACGCGCGCGAAGTACCCAGGGCGCGTCTCGCAGAGACAGTTGCCATTGTATGCGTAAGCAGATACGTTGCCCGTGCGCGCAGCGTCGGGTGTGCAAGCGTTGCTGCATGAGATGCACTCGTTGAAGGCCTGATTGAATGACTGACCGTCAGGGCAAGGGCGATCGGCACAGACGATCTGGTTGCTCTCCACGCGACAAAAGCGCCCCTGAGCGCAGCTGGTGGGCCCGCAGACGGCCTGCGGCACGCAGGCGGCGTTGGGGCCGCTCAGCGACACGAACCCGTCGAGGCAGCGCGTGGTGTCGCAGTAGGCGTCCACCCCGGGGCCGGGCTCCACGCAGGGGCGGTTGAGCGACTGCTCACAGCCGAGGGCGCTCGCGCCCGCGCAGGCGAGCTCGGCGCGGCACTGGGTGGTGGAGGGGTCGCGCAGGAAGCCGGGCAGGCACGTGGTGCAGGCGGCGGCGCCCGGCGCCCCCTCGCAGCGCTCGTTGCGCGCGGCGCACTCGGCGGCGAGGTCGGCGCAGGAGACGCCCTGCACGGGCACGCAGGCGCAGAGGGCGCCCACGCAGCCCGGGGTGGGCTCATAGCCGGGCAGGCAGGCGCCGCAGGTCGCGTCCGCCGCAGGGGAGTCCACGCAGGCGCGCTGCGCGGCGGCGCAGCCCGCGGCGGCGCAGGTGAGGCGCAGGCGGCACTGGCCCCCCACGAGCAGGTAGCCCGCGGCGCAGCCGGCGCTGCACGCGGCCGCCTGCCCGCCCGGGCCGTCCGCGTCCACGCAGTCGCGCCCGATCGCGGCGCACTGCGCCAGGATGCTCTGCGCGCCCGCCTGAGAGCAGTCCGCGGGCACCGCGGTGGGCGCGCAGCCCTCTCCCTCGCGCACAAAGCCCGGCGCGCAGTCGCCGCAGGCGGCGTCCGTCGTCGCGTCGCCTGCGACGCAGAGCTCGTTGGGCTGGCACTCCACCTCGGCGCACGTGAGCGCCTCGCGGCACGCGCCCTCCTCGCACACGAGTCCCTCGCAGGCGCCCGCCGCGCAGGGGCAGCCGCTCACGCGCGCGCCCTCGCAGGGCGCGCAGGTGCTGTTGGCGCAGAAGAGGCCCTCGCCGCACGGCGCGGCCGGGGCGGCGGCGCAGGGGCAGCCCTCCGCGCCCTCCACGCACTCCTGCGCGGGGCGGCAGGCGTCGTCGAGGCACTCGAGGCCCTCCGCGCAGGGGCAGGGGCAGCCCACCTCGCCCGCGCAGGGCTGGCAGAGGAGCGTGGCGGCGTCGCAGCGGAGGCCCTCGCCGCACACCAGCTCATCGCCCGCGCAGGGGCAGCCCTGCGCCCCCTCCATGCCGGCGCAGGCGTCCGCCTGGCACGCGCCCTCGGGGGAGCAGACGAAGCCGGCGGCGCAGGCCTCCTCGGGGGAGCAGGGGCAGCCCTGGGCGCGGGCGGCGTCGCAGGGGTCGGGGGGCGCGCAGCGCCCCTCCACGCAGAGGGCGCTCTCGCCGTAGTGCGGCACGCGCTGACACTCTTGGTCAGAGGCGCAGGGGCGGCAGGCCCCTTCGTCACACACGTAGCCCGCCGTCTCGGGGATCGCGTCGCAGTCGGCGGCGCGCTCGCAGGCGGGAGGGAGCTCGGCGCCTGCGCTCGTGCCAGCGCTCGTGCCAGCGCTCGTGCCCGCGCTCGTGCCCGCGCTCGTGCCCGCGCTCGTGCCGGCAGTCATGTCAGGGCTTGAGGTGTTGATGGTGCCTCCGATGGCGGTCCCTCCAGTGGTGCCTCCAGAGGCGACTGGGGGCTGGCCATCGCTAGGGCACCCTGTTAGCTGCATGCTGAGGATTACGGCGAGGCCGTGTCGTCCCCAAAGTTTCATTCTCATTGTGATATCTCTTTTTTGTTTTCTTTTTTATGAATGTGTTTCTTTTTGTTTTATTTTTATTTTTTTAATATTTTTTAATATTTTTTAATATTGTATGTTGCCCCCTCTATAGGTCTGTAAAATCTGAGTAATAGACAAATAAACGGATATCATCGAGCGCGTTGATGTTGATGTCCTGGTTGACCAGCTCATCGCGCTGATTCAAGACCAGCTCCCAGTGCGAGTTCACGAACGGGCGGTCACGCAGGCGCTCGTTGCGATAGACCTCAGGCGCAAACACCCGCTGCCCATTAAAGAAGGGGTTGAGCACCGCGGTGCGCTCAGGGAAGCGGTAGTAGAGGCTCGCGTCATCCACGCTCTGCACCACCCCCGTGCCGCTCTGGCGCAGGTAGAGGCGCCCCACTTGGTCGCCGTTGCCTGTCCCCGACACCTCCGCCTCCACATAGAGCACCTTGTGGTCGCGCGTGAGGGGCGAGAGCAGGCGCGTGGAGGTGCCAAAGGGCAGCGTGAGGTAGCCGCTGGCGTCGAGGCGACTCGTGTCGGTGAGGGCGGCGCGGAAGCGCTCGGTGCGCTCGCGCTCGGTGAGGGGTCGCCCGTCCTTCTCGGTGCGCGGCACGGAGAGTATGTC
>VGTA01000430.1 GCA_016874875.1 Deltaproteobacteria bacterium
GGAGCGCGAGGCGCGCGAGGCCAAGGAGCGCGAGGCGCGCGAGGCCAAGGAGCGCGAGGCGCGCGAGGCCAAGGAGCGCGAGGCGCGCGAGGCCAAGGAGCGCGAGGCGCGCGAGGCCAAGGAGCGCAAGGCGGAGGAGCGCGCGCGCCTGACGGCGGAGCAGGACGCGCTCGCCGAGGAGCTCGCGCGCATCCGCGCCTCCCGCGACCAGCTCGAGCAGGCGCGCGAGGAGCTGCGCCGCGAGCGCGAGCGCTTTGAGGAGGAGCGCCGCCTCATCGAGGAGGAGCGCGCCCGCCAGTCCCGCTCACGCGGCTGGCGCCTGCGCCCCCTGCCGCGCCCCCCCGCGCCCCCCCCAGAGCGCGACGACGCGGGCGGTGAAGGCAGCGCGGGTGGCGAGCCGCGCTCCCCCGGCGGCCGCGAGCGCCGCCTCCTAGAGCAGATCAAGGCGCGCCAGCGCGCCCTCGAGGCCCTCGATGAGCGAGAGCGCGCGCGCGGCGTCGCGCGCCCCAGCGGCGACGCGCCCCCCTTCGAGGTCGCCCCCGCCCCCAGCGACGCGCCCAGCGACCCCCCCAGCGACGCCCCCAGCGACGCTCCCAGCGACGCCCCCAGCGACGCCCCCAGCGACGCCTCCTCTCCGCAGGGCGCCCTGCCCTCCATCCTCAGCCCCTCCTGGGGCGCCCTCGCGCTCTCCATCGAGGGGTTTAGCGCGCTCACCCGGGCGCTCGCCGAGGGGGACGCCGCCGCCGCGCGCGCCCTCTACCTGCGGATGTCCTACGCCCGCGGCGGGGCGCCGGAGTGGGGGGGCTACCTGCGCTTCCTGGGCTGCGCGCGCGCGCAGCGCGCGCAGCTCGCCGCCGCCCCCGACGGCCTCGCCCTCTACAGGGCGCTAGAGGCGCTTGCCTTTGAGGCTGAGTTGTGCCAAGGAGAGGCCGCTGCGCGCGCCTCCTACGCGCCGCGCGACCCATCTCACTAGGAGCGCGCCTATGAGCGGCCTCAACACCCCCGGCCTCGCCATCGCCCAAAACACCGTCGCCACCGTCCACTACACCGGCACCCTCGCCGGCACCGACGAGCGCTTCGACAGCAGCGAGGGGAGCGACCCCCTAGAGTTCTTGGTGGGGCACGGCAACATGATCCCCGGCTTTGAGCGCAACCTCCTCGGCAAGGTGGCGGGGGAGCGGGTGGTCTTCACCCTCGGCCCCAACGAGGCCTACGGCGACTACGACGACGAGGCGACGCAGCGCGTCCCCCGCGCCCAGATGCCGCAGGACGTCGCCGTGGGCGCGCAGCTCGCCGCGCAGACCCAGGACGGGCAAGTGGTGCTGGTGCGCGTGGCGGCCATCGAGGGCGACGAGGTGGTGGTGGATTTCAACCACGAGCTCGCCGGCAAGTCGCTCACCTTCTCGATTCAGGTGCTCGGCGTGCGCGCCGCCACCTCCGAGGAGGTGGCGCACGGCCACACCCACGGCGCCCACGGGTACGACCACCACGGGTACGACCACGGGCACCACCACGACCACGACGGCTACGGCGGCGGCGCCCACGACGACTGCTGCGACGACTGAGGAGGCGCGGGCGGCGCGGGCGGTGCCCTCAGCGCGCCCTCAGCGCCCTCAGCGCCCGCAGACGATCGCGTGCGCGATGACGTAGACGGCGCCGTTGGCGTCGATGCTCGTCGAGTAGCTCTGCTGAGGCGCGTCGAACTCCGCGGCGCCGGCGTAGACGCGCTAGCTCGTCGTGCCCTCGCTGAGGGGGCCCACGCGCCAGCCCCAGCCGCTAAAGTCGCGGCGCCTGTTGTTGTCGAGGTCCACGACGAGGAAATCGCCTGCGCCCGTGCCGTCGTAGGCGAAGGCGGTCTCGCAGCCCATGACGGGCGGCTCAGGGTCGCAGGATTCGCCCTCGCGCTCGGGGGGCGGGGGCGGGGGCGGGGGCGGGGGCGGGGGCGGGGGCTGCGCGAAGCCGAAGTCGAGGGACTCCTGGTCGGCGCCGAGGTCCTCCACGGGCCAGCCGTCCGCGCCCTCGGTGGGCTCGTAGCCCTCCACGGGCACGCTCGACACGACGGTGAAGTCGGCGCCGGCGGGCAGGTGCTCCACGCGGAAGGCGTCGTCGGCGTCGAGCAGGCCCACGGCGGCGCCCTCAAAGCCGCGCTCGCCGCCCTCGGGATCGGCGGAGCGGTCGATGTCCTCGGAGACGACCCCCGACACGTCATAGAAGCACTCCACGCCGTAGACCGTCGCGCTCCACTAGGCCCTGCTCTGCGCGTCATGGCAGTCCGACTTTATGAGAAGCCCTCCTGCCACCGGCGGACGAGGGCGCGGGTCTGCGGGCTCGACGCGCCGTAGCTCACGCACACCACGTCGAGGCCCGCGCCCTCCACCTCCCTGAGCGCCCTGTAGAGGGCGTCGAGGATCCACTCGAGGGGGTTGCCAAAGACACCGCCGCCCACATAGGTGAGGTAGACGGCGGAGGTGCTGCGCTGGCGCTTGTTGAGGGCGGCGCAGCGGAGGGTGTGCTCGTAGGTGGCCTCGAGGACCAGGCGCGCGAAGGGCTCCCAGAGCTCCCGTGAGCCCCCTGCATAGCTGATCGGGAGGGCGGAGCAGTAGACCTGCTGTACGCGCTGCCCGGGGGGCGCGTCGGGGCGGGTGACCTCGGTGTCCCAGTGGGCGCCCACGCGGAGGAGGCCGCGGAGGCGGTCGCGCTCCTCCTCGCGCGTCACGCTGAGCGCCTCGTAGACTCGCTCGAGCCCCCCTCGCTTGGGGATCAGGTAGCCGTTCTGGACGCTCCAGAGCGTCCCCCCCTCGTTGCCGAGGGCGACCCCAAGCTCGTGGATGCCGTTGAGCTGCGCGTCGGCGGTCTGCCCGCGCTGAGGGCCGCGGGGGCCCTCAACCTCCACGAAGTAGTTGCGGTAGAGGGTGCCCGCGGCGGCGGCGAGGGCGCAGGTGGGGCCCTGCGTGCGGTCGTGGATGTAGCCCGTGACGCCGCGCTCAGGGGTGACCTGCGGGTCCACCATCTCGAGGAGGTTGAGCTGTGAGGCGACCTGGAAGAGCGCGTCGCGGTGCGCGGGGTCGGCGTGGAGCGCGCCCACGTCGCCCACGAGCTCGCGCAGCGCGCTGCGGGGGCCGGCGGCGCGGAGGTCGCCGGTGAGGGCGCGCAGCTCGCGGAGGCTGAGGTGCTCGAGGCGCCCGTGCTGGCAGACGCGCCCGTTGGGGAAGCGGAGCTTGCCGTAGGGCGTGTCGTCGTCGAGGAGCGCGACGCGCGCGTGGAGGGCGGCGTGGGGGCCGCGGGGGTCGTGGAGGGGCTCGTCGATTCCCGTGAGGTCGCGGAACCAGGTCATAGGGGCTCGCTTCTGTGTGTGAGGGCGTGTAGTGTGCGCGTCCAACGCCGTGTGGCGCTTAAGAACACAATAAACGCGCCGGTGCTCTGCGCCTGAGGAGTCTCTTCTCTCAGCGCGCATCGGCGGGCGGAGCGCTGAGATGACGAAGCGACGTGAGCGCATCGAGCTGGGCGGGGGTGCGGAGGGCTTTAAGGGCGGGGGGCTAGGGGGGCTGCTCGGGGGGCTAGGGGCGGGGCTCGCTGACCCCCCCGCCGTCGCCACGCCAGCGCCCAAAGGGGGGGCCGGGGCGCCTGGGGGCGAGGCGCCTGAGGACGGAGCGCCTGAGAACGGAGCGCCTGAGAACGGAGCGCTGAGGGCCCTAGGGGCGCGGGGGGGGGCGCGGCTGCGCGTGAGCAGGGCGGGGCGCGGGGGGCACGCGGTGACGCTGCTGGAGTGCCAGGCGCTCGGCGCGCTCGGCGAGGAGGGGGGGGCGCCCCTGGCGCGCGCGCTGGGGGAGGCGCTCGGGTGTCGCGCGTGGTGGGGAGAGGACGAGCGCGCGGTGTGCTTGCAGGGGGACCAGCGGGCGCGGGCGCGGGCGTGGCTGGTGGGGCGGGGGGTGGGGGAGGGGCGCCTGCGGGCGCAGTGAGCTCTTTGAGCTCTTTGAGGTCTTTGGGCTCTTTGGGCTCTTTGAGACCTTGAGAAATTCAGAAAATCAGAAGATATATCGAGGATATAACACGTGCCTGGCACCTACTACGCCGCTCAAGCCGCCCAAAGCCCGCTCACCCTCGCCTCCGCCTCCCCCCGCCGCCGCGAGCTCC
>VGTA01000431.1 GCA_016874875.1 Deltaproteobacteria bacterium
CCCCCTCGCCCTCCCCCTCGCCCACGCTCGCGCCCTCCCCGTCGCCCGCGAGCAGCCCGTGGGCGCGCATCTTGCGCCAGAGCGTCGCCCGGCTCATCGACAGCAGGCGCGCCGCCTCCGCGCGCCGCCCCTTGGCGCTGGCGAGGGCCCTCAGCAGCGCGCCGCGCTCCGCCTCCTCCACGGCGCTCGCGCGGGGGCGCGCGGGCCCCGGCCCCTCGCCGCGCAGCTCGGGGGGCAGGTGCTCGGGCTCTATGAGCTCGCCGTCGCCCATGATGAGCGCGTACTCGAGGGCGTTGCGCAGCTCGCGGATGTTGCCGGGCCAGGCGTAGGCGCGGCACGCCAGCTCCGCCGCCGGCGAGCAGCCCCGCACCACGCGGCGGCGCCCCTGCGGCCCTGAGGCGCTCGCGGCGTTGAACTCGTCGATGAGCGCCCGCGTGATGAGGGCGAGGTCCTCCCCCCGCTCCCGCAGCGGCGGCAGGTAGATGGGCACCACGCGGAGGCGATACATCAGGTCCCCCCTAAAGCGCCCCGCCTCCACCTCCGCGCGCAGGGCGCGGTGCGTGGCCGACAAGATCCGCACGTTCACCTGGATGGGGTCCGTGGCGCCCACGGGGATAAACTGCTGCTCTTGGATCACCCGGAGGAGGCGCGCCTGCAGCTCAAGGGGCAGCTCGGCGATCTCGTCCAAGAAGAGCGTGCCGTTGTGCGCTAGCTCAAAGAGCCCCTTGCGGTCCTTGACGGCGCCCGTGAAGGCGCCCCGCACGTGCCCGAACAGCTCCGACGCCAGCAGCTCCGGCGTGAGCGTGGCGCAGTTGACGGCGCGGAAGGGCCCCCGCGCCCGCCCGCTCAGGTCGTGCAGCGCCCGCGCCACGAGCTCCTTGCCTGTCCCCGTCTCCCCTCGAATCAGCACCGACGCCTCGTAGGGCGCCACGCGCCGAATCTGCTCAAAGACGCGCTCCATCTGCGGCGAGGCGGCGATCATGCCGTGGAAGCGCGGCGGGCGTGCGGGGGAGGGGGGAGCGCCGTGTGTGCCGCCGTGTGTGCCGCCGTGTGTGCCGCCGTGTGTGCCGCCGTGTGTGCTGTGTGTGCTCATGTGCTGCCTCTCGTGGGAGCGCGCCACCCCCGCCTAAAAGGTGTGACCTGCGCGATTCGACCTGTTATGTTAAGCGCCCGCGCGCCCCGCGCCACGCCCGCGCGCCACGCCCGCGCGCTAGGAGCCCCATGGACATCAGCAACATCAGACACTTCAACCGCGTCAAGGTGGACCTCGGCGCTGAGCTGCTCTACCTGCAAAAAGCCTTCCAGGTGGAGGTCAAGGACATTAGCCTCGGCGGCGCCTACATCGAGACGCCCCTCCGCCTGCCCATGGAGGAGCGCGTAGAGCTGCGCATCTTCCTCAACAACCCCGAGCACACCGTGGAGGCCCTCGGGCGCGTGGCGTGGATCAAGCCAGACCAGTCGGGCTTCGGCATCGAGTTCGCGCAGCTCAAGCCCATCGACGTGTGGGCGCTGATGCGCCAGACCAGCACGGCGCCCGCTGAGGTCTTTAAGCTCAACGGCGAGCGCTGAGGCGCGCGGGGCGCCGGCGGGCGGCGAGGGCGGCGAGGGCGGCGAGGGCGGCGAGGGGGCGTGGGGCGGCGGGGGCGGCGGCGCACGAGGTGGCCACGAAGCGCGCCACGCTCGCCTCCTCGATCAGGCGCTCGTCCTTGGGGTTGCACTGTGGAATCGCGCCCGGCGTGCCCTCGGGGAGCGACGCCGCCGCGAGGTCCACGCAGGCGAACGCCCCCGCGCCCTGCGTCCCCTCGATGGGCGCGCAGGTGAGGGGCCCGCAGGGGCGCAGCTCCACCTGCCCGCGCACGCAGCGCTTGAGGACGTTGCCGTCGCACGTGCCCAGCTCCGGCACCCCCGGGCAGCCGCTCAGGCAGGCGAAAGTCTGCTGCGAGACGTTGTAGTCGCAGACCTGCCCGGCGGCCACGTTGCAGGGGATGCGGCGGATATCGCCGGAGGCGCGGTCGCAGAACAGCAGGTCGCCGCTGCACGAGCCGCGGTCAGAGATGCCGAGGCAGGCGCTGGGCCAGGTGGGGTCCACGTGCGTGACGGCGGCCGAGGTGACGGAGGTGATCCAGGGCAGGAGCACGTCGAGGCGGGTGAGCTGGTCCACGCCCACGCAGCACGAGTCGCCCTTGGACTCCACGGCGAAGATGTGCGGCTCGCCCCCCGCGCCCGGGGCGAGGAGCGGCCCCCCCGAGTCGCCCTGGCAGATGCCCTGCCGCCGCTCGCCGTTGACCACGATGGCGCGCGAGGTGATGAGCGCCACGCGCACCGCCGCGAAGGCGAGCGGGCGCCCCTCCTGCAGCTCGTAGGTCTCGCCGTAGCCCGCCACCGACACCCTGTGCCCCGAGAGGTTGGCGTAGATGTCGTCCTTGATGGGGAGGGTGTTGATGGGGATGGGCCTGAGGCCCGGGCGGTCGCGGAAGGGCGCGCCGGGGAAGCGGATGATCGCCACGTCGAGCGCCTCGTTGAAGAAGACGTCCGCGGGCGTGAACTCAAACGTCTCCTCGGCGATCGTGGTGTTGGTGTCCTGCGGAATCGAGAAGCTGAGCGCGCCCCCCGAGAGCGGAATCTCCTCGGAGAGGAAGCAGTGGCGCGCGGTGATCACCGCGTCGTAGGCGAACACCGTGCCGGTGCAAATCTGACGACCGGCGTCGCTGATCCAGCCGATCGCCTTGAGCTGCTCGGTGGGCACAAAGAGCGTCTTGGGCACCGAGTAGCCGTTGCGGATGGGCGCCTCGAGCGCCTCGAGGCGCACGCCGGGCGCCACGCCGCGCGGCGGCTCGGCGGCGGCGAAGGGCGCGCCGAGGGGGGCGCCGAGGAGGGCGCCGAGGAGGGCGCCGAGGCCGAGCAGCGCCCGCGCCCGCGCCCACAGCGCCCGCGCCCCCGCCCGGAGGCGCGCGAGGGGGCCGCGGGCGGGGCTGACGAGCGGGGAGAGGGCGGCGAGGGGGCGAGGGCGCGCGCCGCTGACGGCCGCCTCGTCGAGGGCGCGGAAGTCCACGCGCATCAGGCGCAGGTCGGTGAGCGCCTCCATGGCGCTCCCAAAGCGCTGCGCGGGGTCGCGGTGGATGAAGCGCTCGAGGAAGGCCTTGAGGGGGAGGGGGATGTCGGGTCGCAGCGCCTCGATGGGCGTGTAGCGGCCCTTCACGTGCGCCTCGAGCAGCTCCGAGAGGGTGGCGCCGGGGAAGGGGCGGCGGCCGGTGAAGGCCTCGTAGAGCGTGACGCCGAGGGCGTAGAGGTCGGTGCGCGGCTCAAGCACCCCGAGCATGATCGACTCGGGCGACATGTAGGCGGGGTCGCAGATGACCTGCCCCGTCATGGTGATGGCGGTGGGGTCGTCCTGCTCGTCGCCGATGTGCTTGGCCACGGCGAAGCCCGTGAGGCGGTACTGCGAGGAGCCGTCGGCGAGGGTGTTCAGGACCACGGCGCTGGGGCTGACGTCGCGGTGCAGCACCTGCGCCTGGTGGGCGGCGTCGAGGGCCTGCAGCAGGTGCTCGCTGAGGCGCACCCCCTCGGCGTAGGTGAGGCGCGCGTCGCGGTTGAGGAGGTCGTCGAGGGTGCCGAGGTCGGTGTACTCGAGGGTGATGTAGGGCTCATCGCGCTCGGTGAAGCCGTGGTCAAAGAGGCGCACCACGTAGGGGGAGCGCAGGCGCGCCCAGGTGCTCACCTCGCGCTCAAAGCGCGCCTGGTCGCCGGGGAGCAGGAGCCCCTCGCTGGGGAGCAGGCGCAGCTCCACGACACGCTTGAGGCGCACCTGCTCTGCCTTAAAGCTCTTGCCGGCGCCCACCTTCTTGGGGAGCTCATCGAGCAGGAGGTACTTGTGAGCGATGACGTCGCCCGCGCCCCACTGCTTGCGCGTGGGGCCCTCCTGGCCGAGCTGGTAGAGCAGGGTGCCGTCCCTGGGGCAGCGCTCTTGGCTCCCGGGCGGGAACATCTCTTGGCAGCGGGGGCAGATGAGCATCGGTGGGCTCTCCGGGTGGGGTCCTAGCGCGCCGCGCCCGCCTCCGCGCCCGCCTCCGCCTCCGCCTCCGTCTCCGCCTCCGCGCCCGCCTCCGCCGCCCGCGCGTCCTCCACGAGG
>VGTA01000432.1 GCA_016874875.1 Deltaproteobacteria bacterium
CACACAGCGCCCTCCGCCGCGCCCTCCGCCGCGCCCTCCGCCGCGCCCTCCGCCGCGCCCTCCGCCGCGCCCGACTCCGCCCACCCCGCGCGAGTCCCCGGCGCGCCCTCCCCCCTCCGCGTGGCCATCCTCGGCGCCACGGGCGCCGTGGGCGAGGAGCTCCTCCGCGGCCTCGAGGAGCGTGCGCTCCCCGTCGCCGAGCTCCACCTCTACGCCTCCAAGCGCTCCGCCGGCGAGCGCCTCTCGTGCCTCGGCAGGAGCGTGCGCGTGGAGGATGTCGACAAGGCCATCGCGCAGGGCCTGCCCCCGCTCGACGTCGCCTTCTTCTCGGCGGGCGCCGCCGCGAGTCGCGCCTACGCGCCCGCCTTCATCGCCGCCGGCGCCACCGTCATCGACAACACCAGCGCCTTCCGCATGGACCCCGCCGTGCCGCTGGTGGTGCCGGAGGTGAACGCCGACGCCCTAGAGGGGCACGCGGGGCTCATCTCGAATCCCAACTGCTCCACGATTCAGCTCATGTCGCCCCTGAGGGCGCTGCACGCGCTGGCGGGGCTCTCGCGCGTAGTGGTGAGCACCTACCAGTCGGCGTCGGGGGCGGGGCGGCAGGCGATGGACGAGCTGCGCGACCAGACGGTGAGCATCCTCAACTTTAAGGACCCCCCCGTGCGCCGCTTCTCGCGCCGCCTCGCCTTTGACCTGATTCCGCAGATCGGGGACCTCAAGGAGGACGGCGAGACCACCGAGGAGGAGAAGATGGTGCGGGAATCGCGCAAGATCTTGTCGCTGCCCGGCCTGGCGGTGAGCGCCACCTGCGTGCGCGTCCCCACCTTTATCGGGCACTGCGCCTCGGTGAACGCCGAGCTCGAGCGCCCCTTTGAGCTCGACGAGGCGCTCGAGGCGCTCGAGGCGGCGGAGGGGGTGGTGCTGTGCGAGCGCGACGAGCTCCCCACCACCGCCGACGTGGCGGGGCAGGACGACGTGTGGGTGGGGCGCGTCCGCCGCGACTCGTCGCGCCCCCACGCCCTCAACCTGTGGGTGGCCGCCGACAACCTCCGCAAGGGCGCCGCCACCAACGCCCTGCAGATCGCCGAGGCGCTGCTGGCGCGCGGCTGGCTGGCGCGCGCTGACCGCCGCGCCCCTTGAGCTTGAGCGCGAAATCGCGTACTCACCAGAGCGCGCGAGCGCACACCAGAGCCATCTAGAGGAAGCAAGCACGATGAGCACGATGAGCACGACGAGCACGACGAGCCCCCCTGAGCCCCCCGCTCGCACACCGCGCCCCGCCGCGCTCAAGCGGCCCCTGCGCGCCCTGCGCGCCCTGCGCGCCCTGCGCGCCCTGAGCGCCCTGAGCGCCCTGAGCGCCCTGGGCGCCCTGAGCGCCCAGGTCCACGCGCAGACGACCACCGACCTCACCGCCGACACCGACGGCGCGGACGGGTCCGTCTCCGACTCCATAACGTCGATCACGCTCACGCCCGAGGACAAGCCGCTCAACGTGGACACCTGCGCCGCGCGCGCCGCGGAGCAGGAGTACACGCTCAGCGCGGAGTACAAGACGCCCTCCGCCACCATCTCCTACACCACGCGCCTCATCGCCACCACCGGCGCCTCGTGCTCCCACGAGGACGTGTGCAACAACGTCGCCCTCGACGGCGGGGCGTGCTCGTGCCTCAAGGAGGTGACCGGCTCGGGCTCCGTGTCCACCACCTTTAAGGTGCGCGACCTGTTTGACGAGCCCTGCGTGGACGGCGAGGAGCGGGTGGTGAGCTTCTTCTTGCACTACGCGGAGGCGGACTTTAACCCCCTCCTCGGCAGCGCCGCCCTCCAAGAGGAGAGCCCCGCCGTCAAGCTCTCCATCGACCTGCTGCCCCCCGCCGCCCCCACCGAGGCGCCGGTGGTGCTCGGCGCGGAGGAGGCGCTCCGGGTGACGGTGGCGGAGGTGGGCGGCGACGCGTCCTCCTATGAGGTGTGCGTGCGCGAGGCGGGCTACGACGCCCCCTACGACACCTGCGAGCGCGTGGAGGCCGGCGTCGCGTTCCGCTTTGAGGGCCTCGCCAACGACACGAGCTACGACGTGGTGTACGCCGCCTACGACGAGGCGGGCAACCGCGGCGCGCAGAGCCCCGCCGCGCAGGGCACGCCGGCCTCGGTGCTCGATTTCGCCGAGGTCTACAGCGGCCTCTACCCAGGCGGCGAGGAGGGCGGCTGCGCGTCCTCCCCCGCGCGCCCCGGGGCGCCCCGCGCGCCCCGCGCGCCCCTCGCGCTCCTCGCGCTCCTCGCGCTCCTCGCGCCGCGCGCCGCGCGCCGGGCGGGGCGGCGGGCGGCGGCGGCGCTCGTCGCCGGCGCGGCGTGCCTCGCGGGCGCCGGCGAGGCGCGCGCCGAGGACGCCGAGAGCGAGCGCTCGTCCACGGTGACGCTCCGGGGCGGCTCCTATCTCCCCGCCATCGACTCGGAGTTCCAGGAGCGCGGCACGGTGCAGCGCCCCTACGAGCGGGTCTTTAAGAACGACGCGCCGCTCATGTTCTTGGTGCAGGCCGACCGCCACCTCCTGCAGGCCTACGGCACGCTCGCGGTGGGCGCCGCCGTGGGCTACTGGAACGCTGAGGGCGAGGCGCTGAGCTCCGACAACGTCCAAGAGACCACGGAGATGAGCATCTACCCGCTCTCGCTGTCGCTCTCCTATCGCTTTGACCTCTTCCAGCGCGCCTTCCCGGTGACGCCCGTCCTGCGCGGCGGGCTGAGCTACTACCTGTGGAACGTGTATGACGGCGCGGGCGAGACGGCGCGGTTCGCGGGGGGGGGCGAGGCGAGCGGGGGGACGCTGGGGTGGCACTACGCCGTGGGGCTGCAGCTCCTCCTCGACTCCCTCGACCGCGAGATGGCGTGGTCGTTCGACCGCGACGCCGGCGTCAACCACAGCTACCTGACCGTCGAGTACCAGGTGTCGCAGGTGGACGACTTTGGCTCGGCGGAATCCTTCCGCCTCGGCGGCGAGGGGCTCTTCGTGGGCCTCGCCCTCGACCTCTGAGCGGGGGCGAGATGCGCCGCGCGGAGCAGCCCCCTGACGCCGCCCCCCCCCCCCCCCCCCCCGCCATTGACCTGACGGGGCGCCCGCCCCGCCGCCTCTGCCTGCGCGTGAGCTACGACGGCACCGACCTCCACGGCTGGCTGTCGCAGCCCAACGAGCCGCGCACCGTGCAGCGGGCC
This sequence comes from Deltaproteobacteria bacterium, assembly GCA_016874875.1. Taxonomy (GTDB): domain Bacteria; phylum Myxococcota_A; class Bradymonadia; order UBA7976; family VGTA01; genus VGTA01. The sequence continues at coordinate 3,208 of VGTA01000432.1, forward strand.
CTCAACGCCGCCCTCAGCGACCTCCTCGGGGAGCCGATCTGGGCGGAGGGGGCGAGTCGCACGGACGCGGGCGTGCACGCCCTCGACCAGCTCGCCGCGTTCACCACGCGCCACCCCATGCGCCCCGAGGGAATCATCAAGGGCCTCAACCGCCGCCTGCCGCCCACCATCTCGGCGCGCGCGGCGGTGGAGGTGCCCTTGGGCTTCGTGCCGCGCTTCGCCTCCCGGGGCAAGGTGTACCGCTACGCCCTCTTCACCCACCGCACCCCCGACCCGCTGCGCGCCCGCTTCGCCACGCAGCTCCGCTACCCCCTCGACCCCGAGCGCGTGGCGGCGGGCCTTGAGCGGCTGGTGGGGGTGCACGACTTCACCACTTTCGCCGCCTCCAACGGCCAGCACAAGAGCGCGGTGCGCGCCCTCTGGCGCGCCTCCCTCCACGCCGAGCGCCCCCTCAACCCCCTCGCCCCCCCCGCCCTTACCCCCGCCCCGCCCGACGCGTGGGTGATTCGCTTTGAGGGCGAGGGCTTCCTCAAGCAGATGGTGCGCAACATGGTGGGCGCGCTGCTCGAGGTGGGGCGCGGGCAGTGGCCCGTGGAGCGCGTGAGCGCGGCGCTCGCGGCGCGCGACCGCAGCGCCGGCGGCCCCACGGCGCCCCCGCAGGGGTTGTCGCTTGAGCGGACGCTCTGGCCGTAGCTAGCCGTAGCTGGCCGTAGCTGGCCGTAGCGTGATATATCGCTGACCGTGTTATCCTCCCCGCGCCGCGCGCCCCCCCGGCGCGCCGCAGGAGCCACGCCCATGCCTCGCCGCCCCGCCCCGCTCGCCCCCCTCCTCGCCCTCGCCGGCGCCCTCCCCCTCGCCGCCTGCCTGTCTGGCCCCCCAGGGGCGCAGCCCCCCCCCGCCCCCGACGCCACCCCCCCCG
>VGTA01000433.1 GCA_016874875.1 Deltaproteobacteria bacterium
CCTATGAGCGCCCACAGGCCCAAGCGCGCACACTCACGAGCCGCGCGACTCACACAGGCAGGTCTCCAACTATGAAGCGGCAGAGCAGAGAGGCCGAGGAGCGCGTCCGCGCGCTCGGCAGAGAGCTTGTCAAGCTCACCAAGGGGCAGAAACCGAGCGTCTTCAACAAGGCGTGGTGGCAGGGGCAGGTGATGGAGTGGTCGATGAAGGACGAGACCTTCAAGACCGAGATGTTCCGCTTCGTCGACGTCTTCCCGGTGCTCAAGGACCCCGACGAGGTCTACCGGCACCTGCGGGAGTACCTGCTGCGCCCGGGCGTCAACGCCCCCGCGGTGATCAAGGCGGCCCTCAAGGGCTCCGCCCTCGGCGGGTTTGTGCGCGCCGCCGCCACCAAGCAGATCATGAAGCAGATGGAGGGGATGGCCAAAGGCTTCATCTGTGGCGAGTCCCCCGAGGAGGCGCTGAGAGTCCTGCGCGAGCTCCGCCAGCAGCGGCAGGCCTTCACCGTGGACCTGCTCGGCGAGGCTTGCGTCTCTGAGCGAGAGGCGGAGGGCTACGCGGCGCGCTACCGCGCCCTCATCGACGTCCTCTCACGCGAGGCCGCGCAGTGGCCGGCCGACGCCACGCTCGACAGCGACGACCGCGGCCCCCTGCCGCGCGTCAACGTGTCCGTGAAGGTGAGCGCCCTCTTCAGCCAGTTCGACCCCATCGCCTTTGACGCGAGCGTGGAGGGCGCGGCGCGGCGCCTGCTGCCGCTCTTGCAGCTCGCCAAGAGCCGCGGCGTGTTCGTCAACCTCGACATGGAGCACTACGCCTTCAAGGACCTCACCTACGCCCTCTTTAAGCGGGTGGCGGCCGACCCGAGCCTCGACGGCTACGAGTGGATCGGGGTGGTGGTGCAGGCGTACCTGCGCGACTCGGAGGAGGACCTGCGCGACCTGATCGCGTGGGCGAGGCGCGCCAAGAAGCGCATCACGGTGCGGCTCGTGAAGGGCGCCTACTGGGACTCCGAGACGATCCACGCGGCGCACGAGGGCTGGCCGGCGCCCGTCTGGCTCGACAAGGCGGACTCCGACGCGCAGTACGAGCTCCTCACCGACGTCATGCTCGAGCACCACGCGGCGCTCCGCTCGGCGATCGCCAGCCACAACCTCCGCAGCATCGCCGCCGCGGTGGCGGCCGCCGAGCGCCACAAGGTGCCGCGGAGCGGCTTTGAGGTGCAGTGCCTCTACGGCATGGCGGAGCCGGTGAAGAGCGCCTGCGCTGAGTTCGGGCTGCGCGTCCGCACCTACGCGCCCGTGGGGGAGCTGATTCCCGGCATGGCCTACCTCGTGCGCCGCCTGCTCGAGAACACGAGCAACGAGGGTTGGCTCAAGCAGGGCTTCTCAGAGAACGCGGACCTCAACGCGCTCCTCGGCGCCCCGGAGCCCAAGGGGCGCGGCCCGTGGCTCCGCCGCCCGCCCGCCGCCGAGTCCAAGGTGAGCGCCCTTGAGCCCTTCAGCAACGAGCCGCTGCGCGATTTCGCGCGCGCGCCGCAGCGCGAGGCGTTCGCGCAGGCGCTCGCGCGCGTCCGCCGCGAGCTCGGGCGGCGCTACCCCTCGGTGGTGGCGGGGCGCCCCTTCAGCGACGGCGAGCCGCTCGAGAGTCGGAACCCCTCACGCCCCTCCGAGGTGGTGGGCGTCGCTGTCCTCTGCGGCGCGCGCGAGGTGGACGCGGCGGTCCGCAGCGCGGTGGAGGCGCACCGCGCCTGGAGTCGAGAGCCCGCTGAGCGCCGCGCGGGCTGGCTCCTGCGCCTCGCGGCGCTCATGCGCGCGCGCCGCGACGAGCTCTCCGCGTGGATGGTCGTTGAGGTGGGCAAGCCGTGGCGCGAGGCGGACGCGGACGTGGCGGAGGCGATCGACTTCTGCGAGTATTACGCCCGCGAGGCCCTCCGCCTCTCGGAGCCGCGCCTCACGCAGCAGCTCATGGGCGAGCTCAACCACCTCAGCTACGTGAGCCGCGGCGTGTGCGCGGTGATCGCGCCGTGGAACTTCCCCCTCGCCATCCTCTGCGGCATGGCCACGGCGGCGGCGGTGACGGGCAACGCGGTGCTGCTCAAGCCGGCGGAGCAGTCGATGGTGATCGCCGCGCAGCTCACGGCGCTGGCGCACGAGGCGGGGATCCCCCCCGCGGCCTTCCAGCTCCTGTTCGGGCGCGGCGAGGTGGTGGGCGCCGCCCTCTGTGCGCGCCCAGAGGTGCAGACCGTCGCCTTCACCGGGAGTCGCGCGGTGGGGCTCGCGATCTACCAGCAGGCGGGCGTGACGCGCCCCGGGCAGGAGGGCCTCAAGCGCGTGGTGTGCGAGATGGGCGGCAAGAACGCCCTCATCGTGGACAGCGACGCGGACCTCGACGAGGCGGTGCAGGGCGTGGCGCGCTCCGCGTTCGGGTTCGCCGGGCAGAAGTGCAGCGCCTGCTCGCGCGTGATCGTGGTGGACCCCCTCTACGAGCCCTTCGCGGAGCGCCTCAAGGCCGCCGTGGAGAGCTTCACGGTGGGCGACGCGGCTGACCCGCGCGTCACCTACGGGCCCGTGATCGACGAGGAGGCGCACGCGCGCCTCAAGGGGGTGATCGCGGACGCGGCGCGGCGGGGGCGCGTGCTGACGGGGGGGGCGGTGGAGGGCGCCGAGGGCCACCTGCTGCGTCCCACGCTCATCGAGGGGCTCGACTGGGCCGACCCCGTGGCGCGCGAGGAGCACTTTGGCCCCGTGCTCACCCTGCACCGCGCCGCCACCTTTGAGGAGGCGCTCACCCGCGCGCTCGACTCCGATTACGCGCTCACAGGCGGCCTCTTTAGCCGCTCCCCCGTCCACATCGCTCTCGCCCGCGAGCGCTTCGTGGTGGGCAACCTCTACATCAACCGCACCATCACGGGCGCCGTGGTGGGGCGGCAGCCCTTTGGCGGCTTCCGCATGAGCGGCGGCGGGACCAAGGCGGGCGGGCCGGACTACCTGCTGCACTTCGTGAACGCGCGCGTGGTGACCGAGAATACGCAGCGCCGCGGTTTCGCGCCTACGATCGAGGCGGAGGGGGGCGCGGGGGGCGCGGGGGGGGGCGAGGAGGGGGAGGAGGGCTGATCGAGGGGCGCTTGAGGGGCGCTTGAAGGGCGCTCGAGGGGGCGCTTAAGGGGCGGGGGGGGTGGACTGCCCGTGGTTGTCTTGACCCCAGCACACCGCGCCCCCCGCCCGCGTGAGGGCGCAGGTGTGGTCGAGGCCCGCGGCGAGGGCGCGCAGGGGAGTGTCCGGCGCGGCGGTCTGGAGGCGATCGTCGCGCCCCCAGCACACAGGGCGCCCGTCCGCGCGCCGCAGCGCGCAGGCGTGCTCGGCGCCCGCGCTGAGCTGCGAGAAGGGGCCCGCGGGGGGGCGCGTCTCGCCATACTCGTCGGCGCCCCAGCAGCGCGCCTCGCCCTCCTCCGTGAGCGCGCAGCTGAAGAGGCCACCTGAGGACACGGCGCGATAGACGCCCTCCGGGGGCGTAGCCTGCCCCTCGCTGTCCATGCCCCAGCAGGCGAGGCGCCCGGCGGGGGTGAGGGCGCAGGTGTGGTACCAGCCGGCGCTGAGGGCGGCGAGGGGCTCGGCGGGCGGGGCGAGGCGCCCGGCGTCGTCGAGGCCCCAGCAGCGCGCCGCGCCGGCGTCGCTGAGGGCGCAGGTGTGGTAGTAGCCTGCGCTGACGGCGCGGAGGGGTCCGGGGGGAGGGGAGGCCTGCCCAAACTCGTCATCACCCCAGCAGCGCGCCTCGCCCAAGGCGTTGAGGGCGCAGGTGTGCCACTGGCCTGCGCTGAGGGCGGCGAGGGGCTCAGCGGGGGCGGCGAGCTGCCCATAGTTATCGCGCCCCCAGCAGCGCGCCGCGCCCTCGGCGGTGAGGGCGCAGGTGTGGTAGCGCCCCGCGGTGATCGCGCTGTAGCCGCCCGCGCCCGCCGCCTCGCCCGCCGCCTCGCCCGCCGCCGCGCCCGCCGCCTCGCCCGCCGCCGCGCCCGCCGCGCCCGCCGCCTCGCCCGCCGCCGCGCCCGCCGCCGCGCCCGCCGCCGCGCCCGCCGCCTCGCCCGCCGCCTCGCCCGCCGCCGCGCCCGCCGCCGCGCCCGCCGCCTCG
>VGTA01000434.1 GCA_016874875.1 Deltaproteobacteria bacterium
CGACCCCCCGCCCCCACCCGCTGAGGCGCCCCCCGCCGGCGCGCCGACCACCCTCGAGCTCGGCGCGCTCGCGGAGCGGGCGGCGGCGAGCTACCTCGAGGGCGAGGGCTACGAGCTCGAGGCGCGCAACTGGCGCGGGCAGGCGGGCGAGCTCGACATCGTGGCGCGGCGCGGGGCGCAGCTGGTCTTTGTGGAGGTGCGCGCGCGGCGCGGCGACTGGCTCGCGCGCCCCGCCGAGGCGGTCACCCTCAGCAAGCAGCGGCAGGTGGCGCGCTGCGCCGACGAGTACCTGCGCCGCCGCCCCGCCGCCGCCCCCCCCTTCGACGTCGTCCGCTTTGACGTCATCGGCGTGGCGGTCAGCCCGCCGTGGAGCGCCCCGCGCTGCGCTTTTGACCACGAGGAGGGCGCCTTTGAGTCGCCGTGGGCGTTCTAGCCCGCCCCCCCGCCCGCGCCCCCCCCCGCTCAGCGCGCCAGATCTGACTGCCGGATACAGTAGCAGGGCCCATTGGCGCAGGTCCCCGCCTCCGCGCTCATCAGCGCCTCGGGGTTAGACCCGCTCACCCCGCACTCCCCAAAGAGCGGGCAGCACAGCCCGCTCTCCTCGCAGTCGGAGTTGCTCAGGCAGCGGAGGCTGCAGTACGCCGCCGACCCGCGATACTGGAGGCACGACATCGTGGAGCAGGTGGGGTAGTTGTCCACCGCGCAGGTGACCTTGTACTCTTGAGTGGTCGTGTCGGCCTGCCCCTCCTCCGGAGGCGGCGCTGGGGGCGCCTTGCAGGCGGCGCTCAGCGCCTCTGTGTTGGGCAGCTCGCAGGGCTGCCCAAACCCCGTGTCGCACGCCCACAGGGCGGGGAGGGCTGAGACACTCGCGGCGAGGAGGGCGCGCGCGCCTAGGCGGTGAGGTCTGCTCATGGAGGACTTCCTGTGCTCGGGGTCGGCTCGGGGCGGGCGCGGGGCGCCGCGGCGCGAAATATGACACAGGGGCCCCACGCTCGGCAACAAGAGATTCACGCCCGCCGCGCGCGCCGCGCCCATGTGGCGCCCGCGCCTTTACAGCGCGCCCCCGATGTGTGATATCTAGTCGCCGCTGACCTGCGCGCCCATGTCTGCTCATGCGCGCCCATGCGCGAGACCCGACCGCCTGGAGTTGAACCGAATGACCCCTCACGCCCCGCCCTCCCTCAGGACGCGTGTCATGGGCGCGCCGCGCGCCGCCGCCGCCCTCTCACGCGCCCGCGCCCGCGCGCTCTGCGGCGCCCTCGCGCTGCTCCTCACGCTCACCCTCGCCGCCCCCCTCAGCCCCCGCGCCGCCGCGCAGGGCATGGGCATGGGCATGGGCATGGGCGCTGACAACGGCGCGGGCATGGGCATGGGCATGGGCATGCAGCCCTTTGACGCCCAAGACGCCGTCCCCGCCGCCAAGCAGAACCTCACCGAGGCGCTCAACGCCTACAAGCGCGGCGACTTCCTGCGCGCGAGCCTCCTCCTCTACGACATCATCAAGGGCAAGGAGACCGCCGTCGACCCCATCGACGAGCAGGCGGAGTACACCCTCGGCAAGACCTTCTACCGCCTCAACCTCTACCAGGCCTCCCTGGAGTTCTTCCTGCGCATCAGCAAGGCGGGGCGCCAGCACAAGTACTTTAAGACCACCTGCAAGTGGCTCTACTACCTCTCGCGCAAGATTCCCGGCGACGACAAGCTCCTCGAGAACATCGCCGCCTACGAGCCGCGCGAGTGCCTCGAGTTCCAAAACGAGGTGTCGTTCCTGCGCGGGCAGTTCTTCTACAAGCGCGGCGAGCTCGAGGGCGCCCTCACCGACCTCGGGCGCGTCTCGCGCGACAACGTGCTCTACCTCAAGGCCACCTTCCTCAAGGGCGTCACCTACAGCCGCCTCGGGCGCGTCAAGGAGGCCCTCACCTCCTTCGCGCAGATTCTGCGCTACGCCGTCGACAGCTACAACGGCATCTCCACCGCCGCCGAGTCCGCCTTTAAGCGCGCCGCCGTCGCCGGCGGCGACGCGGCGGACGACCAGGTGAGCACGGGGCGCCTCATCGACACCATCGCGCAGGGCGACTACAAGCGCGACGTCAAGTACTTTAGCCAGCTCGCCGTCCTCAACATGGCGCGCCTCCTCTACGAGCAGAACAACAACCTCAAGGCGATCCGCTACTACGACTACATGCCCATCAACGGCTTCTTTTGGCTTGAGGCGCTCTTTGAGTCGAGCTGGGCGCTCTTCCGCATGGGCGAGCAGTACCACGAGAAGGCGCTCGGCAACCTGCACACCCTCAACTCCCCCTTCTTTGTGGACGAGTACGCCCCCGAGGCGCCCATCCTGCGCGCCGTGATCCTCTACTCGCGCTGCGAGTACGACAAGGCGCTCGAGGCGGTGGGCGACTTCCGCCGCGTCTACGAGCCCCTCCTCGGGCTGCTCGACGGCTACGTCAAGGACTTCGCCGACCCCAAGCAGCTCTACGACTTCCTGCGCCAGATTCAGCGCGACCCCGCCAGCTCCTCGCGCGTGATGCAGATTCTCAACGCCCTCTTCGAGGACCGCGAGCTCAACCGCATCAACGCCCACATCAGCGAGCTCGAGCGCGAGCTCAAGGTGATCGAGGCGGCGCAGAGCGCCTGGGCCACGAGCGACCTGGCCAACTATGTGGTGCAGACCATCGAGTTCACCTCGAGCACCTCGTCCAACCGCGCCGGCGAGATGGCCAAGCGCCGCCTCACACGCGTCGTGGAGGAGCTGCGCGACCTGCAGGGCAAGGCCGACGCCATCGACATCGAGATCGCCACCGCCGAGCGCAGTGACGCCAAGCTGAGCCTCAGCGGCGTGGAGCTGCAGCGCCAGCTCGAGGCGGACGCCAAGAAGCGCACCCCCGACGAGGAGCACATCTACTGGCCCTTTGACGGCGAGTACTGGCGCGACGAGCTCGGCTACTACCTCTACAGCATCAAGTCGAAGTGCGGTCGCTGAGGCGCGCTCCCTGAGCCCCCGGCGCGCCCCTCACCCCCTCGCCCCCTCCCCCGCCACCGCCCTAGAGAGACTCCCCCCATGAGCAGAGCCCCCCGGCGCGCCCTGGCGCTCTCCCTCGCCCTCGCCAGCCCCCTGATGAGCACCGCGAGCGCCCGCGCGCAAGACACTAAGCAAGAGTTCGCCCCCAAGCAGATCGACGCCCCTCAGGCGGCCCCCGCCGCCGCGCGCGACGCCGGCCCCGCCGGCCCCCGCATCAACAGCACCGATATGATGCGCCGCGAGAAGGAGGCCAAGATCGCGCGTCAGGACAAGGCGGTGGAGCAGAAGCTCATCCGCATGATCAAGACTAAGCCCGACACCGACCCTCAGAAGCCCCTCATCCTCGACCGCCTCGCCACGTTCTACTGGCAGATGGCGGGCGACACGCAGGACAATGCCTACGAGGAGGAGGACCGCTGCTACACGGCGTCGGCCAAGACCGACGACGACCTCAAGCGCTGCGAGGGACTCCGCAAGGGAATCGAGCAGCAGGCGGAGGAGTCGCGCGCCAAGGCGATCGAGGTCTACAAGCACATCGTGCAGACCTTCCCCAACTTTGAGGAGATCGACCGCATCCTCTTCGCCCTCGCCTTCAACTACCAACAGAAGCAGCAGAACGAGGACGCCAAGACGATCTACACGGAGATCATCCAGAACTTTCAGCAGTCGCCCGTGCTGCCCGACGCCCTCTTCAACATGGCCGACATCTATTTCGGCGCCGGTGACGTGGAGAGCGCCGCGGCGCTCTACACCCACGTGATGCAGAACTTCCCCAAGTCCTCTGTGTACGTGTACGCCATCTACAAGCTCGGCTGGTGCGCCTACAACCAGTCCAACTTCCAGGGCGCCCTCGAGAGCTTCGTAAAGGTGATCGACCTGCAGAACGCCCTCAGCGCCTCCGAGAAGAAGCGCAACCGCCTGAGCCTCAAGAACGAGGCGCAGCGCGACTTGATTCGCGTGTACGTGAACATCGATGAGGCCACCGCCGCCGGCGGCGTGGCGCTGATCAAGAAGTACGCCGGCGACCGCTACAACGAGCTCGCCGAGCAGCTCGCGGACCTCTACTCGGGCACGGGGCAGTTCGACAAGTCCAACCACATC
>VGTA01000435.1 GCA_016874875.1 Deltaproteobacteria bacterium
CGGGGGTGCGCGTGGAGGGGCTGATGGCGTTCCCGCCCCTCGGCGCGCCCGAGGAGAGCCGCCCTCACTTCCGCGCCGCCCGCGCCCTGCGCGACGCCCTCGCCACCCCCGCGCGCCCGCTCCCGCACCTCTCTATGGGGACCTCGCATGATTTTGAGGTGGCGGCGGAGGAGGGGGCCACCTGGGTGCGCGTGGGCACGGCGCTGTTTGGGGAGCGCGGGGCGGGGTGAGCGATGCCCCCCCCTCAAATCCCCATACGCCGCAGCCCCTCAAGCGCCGCGCGCGCCGCGCGCTCATCGCCTGGGCCCGCGCACGTATAGAGCTCCACCGTGAGCGGCCCCGTGAACCCCACCGCGTCGAGGGTGTCCACATAGTCACGCAGCGGCATCTCCCCCTCCCCCGGCACGAGGTGATAGTGCTTCAGCCCCTTGATGTCCTCCACATGGACACTCCAGACGCGCCCCGCGAGGCGGCGGATCGCCTCGTGGGGGTCCTCGCCGGCGCAGCGGGCGTGCCCGAGGTCGAGGTTGGCGCCGAGGGCGGGGTGCCCCACGCGGGCGATGAGCGCCGCGAGCTCCTCCGAGCGCTCCACGAGCAGCCCCGGCTCATACTCCACGCTGAGCTGAAGCCCCAGGGACGCGGCGCGCTCGCACAGGGCGTGCAGCGAATCCGCTAGATACGCGAGCCCCTCCTCCGGCGGGCACCCCCCCGGGCAGCGCCCGCTCGTCACGCTCACGCGCGGCGCGCCCACCTCCGCCGCCCACTCCAAGAGCTCCGCCGCCACCTCGAGGCGGCGCTGGCGGACGGCGGCGTGGGGGCTGCTCAGGGCGGGCTCAAAGCACACCTCGGGGATGTCATCAGGCCAGCAGAGCATCGCCGTGTTGCCGTTCACGCTGCTCACCCACAGCCCCGCGTCGCGGAGGGCGCGGCGCACCTCCGCCGCGCTCGGCGGGGCGAGGCGGGGGTCGGCGGGGCGCAGCGCCGTGGGGTGCGCGTGCCGCGCCGCCGCCCCCCGCGGCGCCCAGTGCGGGCGGTCCCCGAGCAGCTCCACCCCCTCATAGCCGCAGGCGGCGAGCACCTCGAGCGCCTCCGCGAGCGGGCGCGTGGTGAAGCCGTTGGTGCTGTAGGCGAGGGGGCGGGGGGCGCGCACGCGCTTAGCGCCCCACCATCAGCGCCGTGAGCGCCTCGGTGAAGGCGGCGGGGTCCGACACGGGGGAGCCCTCGGCGATGAGCGCCTGACCGTAGAGGAGCTGCGCGTAGCGCCCCGCGCTCTCCGCGTCCTCCCCGCCGAGCGCCCCCTTGAGGCGCTCAAAGAGGGCGTGCTTGGGGTTGAGCTCGAGGATGCGCTTCTGCTTGGGGACCTTATCCCCCATCTGCTCCATCAGGCGCTGCATCTGAGGCGACGCTGCATGCTCGTCCACCACCAGGCACGCGGGGCTGCTGGTGAGGCGGCTCGACAGGCGCACCTCCTTGACGTGCTCGCTGAGGGGCGCCTTGAGCCTCTCAAGGAGGTCGGCGGCGTCCTTCTGCGCCTCCTCGCGCTCCTCCTCCGCCTTCTTGCGCTCCTCCTCGGTGCCGAGGTCCACGGCGCCCTTGCTCACCGAGCGCAGCTCCTTGTCGTTGTAGTTCATGAGGTTGCCCACCAGCCACTCGTCGATGGGCTGATCGAGGTAGAGCACCTCCACGCCCTTGTCCTTAAAGGCCTCGAGGTGCGGCGAGCGCTCGATCGCCGCCACCGACTCGCCGGTGGCGTAGTAGATGTGCTCCTGCCCCTCCTTCATGCGCTCGATGTACTCGTCGAGCGTGGTGAAGCCCTCCTGGGCGCTGCTCTTAAAGAGGAACAGCGCCTTGGCCTTGTCGGCGCTCTCGTAGTCCACCGAGGACTCCTTGAGGACCTCGCCAAAGTTCTTCCAGATGTCCACGTAGGCGTCGCGGCGCTCCTTGAGCGTCTCGCTGAGGTGCTTGAGGGTCTTGCTGATGACCTGCTTCTTGATGACGCGCACGTGGCGGTCCTGCTGAAGCATCTCGCGGGAGACGTTGAGGGAGATGTCGGGGGACTCCACCACGCCCTTCATGAAGCGCAGCCACGGCGGCAGGAGCTCCTCGGCGCTCTCCTTGATGAGGACGCGGTTGGCGTAGAGCTGCAGCCCGAACTTCTGCTCGCGATAGAACAGGTCGTGGGGGCGGCGGCTGGGCACAAAGAGCAGGGCCGTGAACTCCATGCCGCCCTCCACCTTAAAGCGGAGGCGGTCGGCGGGGGGCGTCCAGTCCTTGCTGATGTGCTTGTAGAGCTCGTTATACTCCGCGTCGGTGACCTCGGCGGGGTCGCGCGCCCAGATCGCCTTCATGGAGTTGACCTGCTCCCAGAGCCACACGCGCTCAGGCGCGCCCTTCGCGTCGCCCGCCTCATCGCCCGCCTCATCGCCCGCCTCATCGCCCGCCTCATCGCCCATGACGGGCTTGCTCGCGCTCGCCCACAGCTCCACCGGGTACTGCACAAAGTCCGAGTAGCGCTTGATCGTGGCGCGGAGCGTCCACTCTTTGCTGAAGTCTTCGAGGCCGTCCTCCTCGTTGGGGGCGCGCAGGTGGAGGGTGATGGTGGTGCCCACCTCGTCGCGGGAGGCGGGCTCGAGGGTGAACTCGCCGTCGCCCTGCGAGCGCCACAGCCACGCCTCGGCGGAGCCGGCGCGGCGGCTCACCACCTCCACGGTGTGCGCCACGATGAAGCTCGAGTAGAAGCCCACGCCGAACTGCCCGATGAGCGAGTCCACCTCGCGCTGCTCGCCGCGCTCCTTGCTCTCCTTGACCTTGGCGAGGAACTCCTTGGTGCCCGAGTGCGCGATGGTGCCCAGATTCTGGATCAGCTCCTCGCGGCTCATGCCCACGCCGTTGTCGCTGATCACCAGCGTCCCGCCGTACTCGCCCTCACCGGCGCCGCGCACGCGCACGCGCAGAGGCTCGCCGTTGAGGAGCGCGGGGTCGGTGAGCGCCTCAAAGCGGCGCTTGTCGAGGGCGTCTGAGGCGTTGGAGATGAGCTCGCGGAGGAAGATGTCCTTGGTGGAGTACAGGGAGTGGATCATCAGGTTGAGGAGCTGGCGCGCCTCAGACTTAAAGGAGAAGGTCTCTGCGCTCATGGGGGTGCCTCCTAGTGCGTGAGCGATGTAGCGATGAGCGATGTCTTGAGCGCGGGCGACGCGAGCGCGCGCCGCGCGGCGCCGCAGACGCTAGGCACGCCCCCGCGCGGCGCAAGGGCTGAGGAGCGATTTGCTTTTCAGGGGGCGCGGGCTAGTCTCTCGACGCCCCTCTGCTCCCCTCACCCCCTCACCCCCGCGGAGTCCCCATGCCCCACGACCCTCACCGCGCCCTCGAGTCCATCCGAGGCGCCACCCCCACCCTCGGCGACGAGGTCTTTATCCACCCCTCCGCCGTGGTCATCGGTCGCGTGCGCCTGGGCGCGCGCGTGAGCGTGTGGCCCAACGTCACCATCCGCGGCGACGAGGGCGACGTGGAGATCGGCGACGACACCAACATCCAAGACGGCTCCACCGTCCACATGACCGGCGGTCTCTCCCACGCCCTGATCGGCGCGCGCGTGACCGTGGGGCACATGTGCCTCCTCCACGGCTGCCGCGTGGAGGACGACTGCCTCATCGGCATGGGCTCCATGCTCCTCGACGGCTGCGTGGTGGGCGCGGGCAGCTTTGTGGCCGCCGGCACGCTCATCACGGGCGGCAAAGAGATTCCGCCGGGCTCCTTTGTGATGGGGAGACCCGGCAGCCTCGTGATCAAGCCCATCCCCGCGCAGCGCCGCCAGGAGCTAGAGTTCTCGTGGCGACACTACGTGGAGACGCAGAGACTCTACAGGGCGCGCGACGCGCAGCCCTGAGCGCTCACCACTCGCTGTTGCCCTCGTCGTCGCCGTAACCGCGACCACGGCCGCGACCGCGGTTCCCGCCGTCGCTGTAGCCGCCGCTGGTGCGGCCGCCGCCGCCCTCGCCGTAGCCGCCGCGGCTGCCGCCCTCATAGCCGCCGCCGCCGCCGCTGCGACCGCCGCCGCTGCGGCCGCCGTAGCCGCCGCCGCTGCCGCCGCCGCCGTAGCCGCCGCCGCTGCTGCCGCCGCCG
>VGTA01000436.1 GCA_016874875.1 Deltaproteobacteria bacterium
GCCTGCGCGTCGGGGGCCTGCGCGTCCTGCGCGGCGGGCGACTGGCAGCCGGCGAGGGCGCAGAGCAGGGCGAGGGCGATGGCGGGGGCGGGGGCGCGCATGAAGGGGGGACCCTTTGGGCAAAGAGCGTGTGGAGGGTGAGAGAAAACGCTACAACACACCCACGGACATCAAAACACAAGCACGCTCAACACAAGCGCACACAGGAGAGAGCCACTTGTCACGCCGCGCCACGCCCAGCTCCACGCCCAGCTCCACGCCCAGCTCCACGCCCAGCTCCACGCCCAGCTCCACGCCCAGCTCCACGCCCCGCTCCTCCTTCAGCGCCTCCTTACGCCTCAGCCCCCACAGCGCCCTCGCGCCCGCCACGCCGGGCGAGGACGGTGAGGGGGCGGCGCTCTCCCTCGCGCTCAACCCCGCCCTCACCCTCTCGCCCGAGCGCGCCCCCGAGGCGCAGGGGGCGCTCCGCTACGCCTACGTCCACACCGACGCGCAGCTCCGCGCCGCCCTCGACGACCTCGGCGCGCCCGACATCCTCTACATCGACACCGAGTTTCAGAGCTTTAAGCGCGATGACCCCGTGGTGCTCTCGCTCGTGCAGGTGTCGGGCGGGGGCGCCACCTACGTGCTCGACGCCATGGAGCTCAACCTCCGGGCGCACCCGCGCCTCGTCCACGCCTTTGGGCGCGAGGGCGTGGAGTGGGTCCTCCACGACGCCGCGCAGGACGTGGACCACCTGTGCCGCGCCCTCGGCGTCCGCCCGCCGCGGCGGCTCTTTGACACGCAGGTCGCCTGGGAGCTGCTCAGGGGCGAGCGGAGCGTGTCGCTGCTCAGACTCACCTACGAGGTCTGCGGGGCGCACCTGAGCAAGACCCACCAGGCCGCCACCTTCGCCCGCCGCCCCCTCCCCCCCGACATGATCAGCTACGCCGCCAGCGACGTCCCCCCCCTTATCGCGGCGCGCGCGCAGCACGAGGAGCGCCTGAGGGCGCTCAAGCTCGTGGAGCGCCTCTACGAGCGCTCCGCGGAGCGCCTCCCGCCGCCCCTGCGCGCGCTCCGCCTTGAGGGGGCGCCGGTTGACGCCCCCGATCCCGCCCCCGGCCTCAGCGCCGCCCGCTGCCTCGCCGACGAGGACGTGCGCGCCAGCGGCGCCCCGCTCTGGGCCTACGCCCCGCGGCAGCTGAGCGCCCTCTACGCCCTCTGCGCCTGGCGCGCCGCCCTCTCGGCGGAGGAGCGCGCGGCGCTCGCGCCTCACCTGCCCCCGCGCCTCCTCAAGAACATCGCCCAGCGCGTCCCAGTCTCGCGCGCCGAGCTCAACGAGCTTCAGGGCGTGAGCTATGAGCTGCTCGAGCGTTACGGCGAGCCTGTCACGCGCGTGGTCCGGGAGGCCGCGGCGGCGGCGCCGCGCGCGTGGGTGAGCGACGCTGAGGACGCGGCGTATGAGGCATGGGGACTCCCGCTCCGCCCCTCTCCCCCCCCCGCGCCGCCCCTAGAAGGGGAGCTGCGGCGCGCTTGGCTCAGGTATGTCTGCTCGGTATCGGCGCTGCGCTTAGGCGCCTCCCTAGAGGCCTTTGTGCACCCTAGTTTGTTCAGTGGGCTCCAGCTCTTCACCCTCGCCGGGCCCGACGGCGACTCGCTGGCGGAGCTGCGCCCCTTCTTGACTGGGGAGGAGCACGCGCTATTCTTGCGAGCGCTCGAGGCCGCGGCGCGTGAGGTGCCCCTGCCCGCCCCGCCGCTGGAGACGCTCACCCCATGAAGAACTCGCTCATCGTCGCCCTCGCCCTCGTGATCTGCGCCATCAGCAACCCCTCGCGCGACGCGCACGTCGACCAGGTCAAGCGCGACTTCCTCAAGGAGGGTGACGCGCGCCGCGACGGCGCGGAGGGGGCGATGGAGCAGCTCGGGCGCGGGCTCGCGCGAGCGCTCGGCGGCTCGATGATGGAGGTGCTCTTGGAGGGGGCCGAGTACCGCGACTGGGGGGTGGCGTCGGCGCTCGTCCTTGAGCGCAAGGGCGACAACGAGGTGCTGACGGTGGGGGCGCTCGGGCAGGTGTGGGTGTGGGCGGAGGAGGGCGAGCGCTAGGCTAGGGGGCGGGGAGCGCCACCGCCTCAAATCGCCCGCGCTCGTCCACCCGCGCCGCCGCCGCCGCCACGCGCGCGTCGTGGGTGAAGAACAGCCAGCCCCCCCGCGCCACCAGCGACTCGAGGAGCGCGCGCTTCTCGTCGATGAGCAGCTCGGGGCTGCGGTCGTAGCCCATGGTGATGGGCAGGTGCACCCAGGGTTCCCCGGGAATCAGGTCGCCGCAGAAGACGAGCGGCCCGCGGGCGGTGGAGACCTCTAGGAGCAGCTGCCCCGGCGTGTGCCCGTGGCTGACGTGGAGGGCGTAGCGCGCCCCGAGGGCGCGGCTCAAGGCGGGGGCGCCCCCCTCGGCGAGCCCAGGCGACGCCGGCACCACCTCAAGGCGCCCCTCAGCGCCGAGCGCCTCGAGGAGGGCCGTCAGCTCAGGGATAAAGGAGGCGCGGTCGCGTGCGTGCGGGCGGCGGGCGCGGGCGAGCGCCTCCTCGCCCACCACGAAGGTGGCGCGCGGGAAGGCGAGGCGCGGCGCCTCCCCCTCGCGCCACGCGGTGAGGGCGCCCCCCGCGTGATCAAAGTGCAGGTGCGAGAGCGCCACCACGTCCACGTCCTCGGGGGCGAAACCCGCCGCCGCCAGGGCGCTGAGCAGCGCGTGCCCCTCCCCCTCCACCCCAAACCGCTCGCGCAGCTTGGGCTCAAAGAAGGCGCCGATGCCCGCCTCGCACAGAATCAGCCGCCCCCGCCCGCCCCCCGCCGCGCGCTCCTCGATGAGCAGGCAGCGGCAGGCGAGGGGGATGCGGTTGTGCTCGTCGGGCTCGATCCAGCGCGCCCACAGCGCCTTGGGGGCGTTGCCGAACATCGCGCCGCCGTCGAGGCGCTGCGAGTTGCCGAGGAGCGCCCAGAGGGTGAGGGCGTCGTCTTGATAGAGGGGCGCGAGGGGCGCGAGGGGGGCGGCGGGCGAGTGCATGGCGTCTCCTAGGGCGGTGCGCTCAGCGCACATAGATCGGGTTGCTGTAGATCCACGGCGTGGGGCGCACGAGCAGGTCCGCGAGGGAGCCGAGCTCGCCGCGCAGGTGCTCGGGGGTGATGGAGACCTCTACGCGATAGGCGCCGGGGGCGTCCACCGCGAAAGTGAGCGCCCCCGTCCCCTCCGCCACCGCCACCCGCTCCGTGTTGGCGGGGTCGCCCCCCGGCTCCCCGAGGGCGCGGGCGCGCAGGAGGCGGGCGCGGAGCGCGGCGCCGGGGGGCAGGCGCGGGGGCGTAAAGGAGAGGGTGAGGCCGCCCCCCCCCGCCGCGCCCCCCGCCGCGTCCCAGGGCACATACGCCACCTCCGCCCCCACCTCGTGGCGCGCCCCAGAGGCGTCGGTGAGGGTGAACTCCACCCCCTCGGGCTCCCCGAGCAGGTGGAACACCGCGTAGGCGCGCCCCGCCGCCAGCGCCTCGCGCACGCCGTCGAGGGAGCGCTCGCGCACGAGCAGGTAGTTGGCGAACCAGCGCGTGAGCCGCCTGTATGAGTCGAGGCGCTCGCCGTCGGCGGTGCGGAAGAGCGCCGGGGGGAGGTTCTGGTGGATGTCGCTCCCCGCCACCCCGAGCGTCCGGCGGCGGGCGATGAAGCGGTCGTAGGTGTCGAGCGCCCAAGGATTCTCGCGCAGGAGGGCGAGGAGCGCGAGGTCGGGGTGGGGGCCGTCGGCGCGCGCTTGGATGAGCCGCGTGAGGTCGGGCAGCACCTCGGGGAGCTGCCGCCAGCGCGGGTTGACGTTGGCGTGGAGGTTGTAGAGCTCAAAGCCGTCGAGGCCGAGGGGCCACAGCTCGTCGAAGGTGCGCTCCTCGGTGTGGGCGTGGAGCACGAGCGCGCCGGCGGCGCGGAGCGCCTGCACCGACTCAGGGGTGCGCGCGCGGTACCACGCGGGGTCGGCGGGGGGCATGGTGAGCATGACGGGCATCAGGTCGCCCTCCGAGCCCGGGGCGATGAGGACGGGGCGCCCCTCAGGGCAGGCGAGGGCGTTGCCCACCAGCGCCCCCACCCC
>VGTA01000437.1 GCA_016874875.1 Deltaproteobacteria bacterium
GGGGAAGGGCGGCAAACGGGGGCATCGGGGGCTCGGCGGCACGGGGGCGCGGGGGCGCGTGGGGAGAGGTCGGCGTCAAGGTAGCGCCAATGCGCCGCGCGCGCTAGGGTCACGCCGAGCCGCCAGGGGGGATTGGGGCTCCTCTCCCCCTGATTGACCCAGCATGAAGCCCATGGCACGGTGGGCACAGCGCACCGCCAACACGCGCCCGCACACACCGCCCGCCCACGCAGGAGCCCACATGAGCCGCGAGACGCCCCCCGAGCCCGCCGCCCTCGCGCCGAGCGCGCGCCCGCCGCTTGACGCGCGCGCCCCCACCGTGGCGCCCTACACGGGCCCCGCCGCGGGGCGCGGGGCGCTCGTGAGCAGCCTCAAGGAGGTGGCCGCGCACACGGGGCTCTTCGGCGGGGCGCAGCTCCTCGCGCGCGTCAACCAGCGCGATGGCTTTGACTGCCCCGGCTGCGCCTGGCCCGACCCCGACCACCGCTCCGCGTTCGAGTTCTGCGAGAACGGGGTCAAGGCGGTGGCGGCGGAGGGCACCACGCGCCGCGTGACGGCGGAGTTCTTTGCCGAGCACAGCCTGCGCGACCTCAGCGCCAAGAGCGACCACTGGCTCGAGGCGCAGGGGCGCCTCACGCGCCCCATGTGGCTGCCCCCCGGCGCCACGCGCTACGAGCCCATCTCGTGGGAGGGCGCCTTCGCCCGCCTCGCCGGGGCGCTCAAGGGCGCCGCGCACCCCGACCGCTGCGCGTTCTACACGTCAGGGCGCACGAGCAGCGGCGCCTGGGCACCAACAACCTCCCCGACTGCTCCAACATGTGCCATGAGTCGAGTGGGCGCGGGCTCACCGAGACGCTCGGGACGGGCAAGGGCACGGTGCAGCTGAGCGATTTTGAGCGCGCCGACTGCGTGCTGATCATCGGCCAGAACCCCGGCACCAATCACCCGCGCATGCTCAGCACCCTCGAGGCCGCCGCCCGCCGCGGCTGTCAGGTCGTGGCGATCAACCCGCTGCGCGAGCGCGCGCTGGTCTCGTTCGCGCACCCGCAGAATCCCCTCGCGCTCCTCGGGCGCGCCACGCGCATCAGCACCCACTTCCTGCAGGTCAAGGTCAACGGCGACGTGGCGCTGCTCAAGGGGGTGATGAAGGCGCTCTTTGAGCTCGAGGCGGCGCGGGGCGGCGTGATCGACTGGGAGTTCATCCGCGCCCACACCACGGGGGTCGAGGACCTCCGCGCCGGGCTCGACGCCGTGTTCTGGGAGGATGTGGTGGCGGCGAGCGGCTGCGCCGAGGAGCAGATTCGCGAGCTGGCCGAGGTGTACGCGCGCGCCGAGGCCACCATCGCGTGCTGGGCGATGGGGCTCA
Organism: Deltaproteobacteria bacterium; assembly: GCA_016874875.1. Lineage (GTDB taxonomy): Bacteria > Myxococcota_A > Bradymonadia > UBA7976 > VGTA01 > VGTA01. The sequence goes on from VGTA01000437.1 coordinate 1,367, forward strand.
CGCAGCACGAGAACGGCGTGGAGAACATCCGCGAGGTGGTGAATCTGCTGCTCCTCCGCGGCAACGTCGGGCGCCCGGGCGCCGGGGCGTGCCCCGTGCGCGGGCACAGCAACGTGCAGGGCGACCGCACCATGGGCATCGTGGAGCGCCCCCCCGCCGCCCTGCTCCGCGCCCTCGAGGCGCGCTTCTCCTTCACGCCCCCCGCCGCCCACGGGCTCGACGTGGTGGGGGCGATTCACGCGATGGGGCGCGGGGAGGTGGACGTGTTCGTGGCGATGGGGGGCAACTTCCTCTCCGCCACCCCCGACACCGACTACACGGCGGCGGCGCTGCGCCGCTGCGGGCTGACGGCGCACGTGTCCACCAAGCTCAACCGCTCGCACCTGGTGACGGGGCGCGAGGCGCTGATTCTGCCCTGCCTGGGGCGCTCGGAGCGCGACGTGCAGGCGAGCGGGCCGCAGCGGGTGTCGGTGGAGGACTCGATGAGCGTGGTGCACGCCTCCGAGGGCCGCCGCGCCCCCGCCTCGCCGGACCTCAAGAGCGAGGTCGCCGTGGTGTGCGGGCTCGGGCGCGCGCTGTGGGGCGACTCCGAGGCGCTGGCGTGGTCGGCGTTCGAGGTGGACTGTCGCCTGATTCGCGAGGCGATCGAGGCGTGCGTGCCGGGGTTCGAGCGGTTCGAGGAGCGGCTCGGGGAGGGGTTCGTGCTGCCCAACGTGGCGCGCGAGCGCGACTGGCGGGCGGTGGGGGGGCGCGCGCGCTTCACCCGCCAGCCCCTCCCCCGCCGCGCCCTCGCCCCCGAGGACCTCTTGATGATGACGGTGCGCTCGCATGACCAGTACAACACCACGATCTACGGCTGGGACGACCGCTACCGCGGGGTGTATGGGGGGCGGCGGGTGGTGATGATGTCGCCGGAGGACATGGCGACGCGGGGACTCGCGCCCGGGCAGGAGGTGCGCCTCACGAGTCTGTTTGAGGGGGAGCGGCGGGTGGCGGAGGGGTTTAGGGTGGTGGAGCAGTCGATTCCGCGCGGCTGCGTGGCCACCTACTTCCCCGAGGCCAACGCCCTCGTCCCCGCCCGCCAGACGGTCAAACCGTTTGGATGAGACCCTTTTAGTCAGCCGTCCACGTCAGCCGTCCACGTCAGCCGCCCACGCCAGCAGCTCACACAGCGCCCCGCTCATAGCGCTGGCATGGAAGGGGGCGAGGGCGTGGGGAGAGAGGGCGGGGAGCTCGCCGCGGGCGAGGCGCCGGAGGGCGCGGGTGAGGCCGTCGGGGTCGCCCTCGTCCACCCACACGCCCGCCCCCGACTCCTCGAGCAGCGCCCGCGCCGCCGCGTCGGGGGGGCCGAAGCCGATGATGGGGCGCCCGGCGGCGAGGTAGTCGTAGAGCTTGCCGCTGAGCGCCTCGCGGTGGGCGGCGCCGATGACGAGCACGAGGGCGCTGGCGCCGCGCATGTAGCCCGCCACCTCGCGCGGGGGGACGGGCGGGCGCCGCTCAAAGCGCGCGGGGGGGAGCGGGTCGCGCGCGAGCGCCGCCGCCGCCGCCGCGTCGAGCTGCCCGAGGACGTAGAGCGTGGCGGGCAGGTCGTCGGGCAGGGCGCGCAGGCGCTCGGCGAGGGGCAGGCAGCTCCTGCCGTCCATAAAGTTGCCGGCGTGGAGGAGCGTGAGGGGGGCGGGGGCGCCGGGGGGGGGCGGGGGGGCGAGGGGGCGGGGGGGGGCGTCGCCGAGGTCGAGGGGGTCGGCGCTGTTGGGCACCACCCGCCACAGCGCCCCCGGCGGGCGCCCGAACGCCCGCTCCGCCGCCGCGAGCGCCTCGGTGTTGATAAAGCTGACGGCGCGCGCCTCAGCGAGGGCGGCGGCCTCGAGGGCGACGAGGGCGCGTTGCGGGGCGGCGAGGGGGCCGCGGCGCGGGGGGCGCGCCGTCGTCCAGGGGTCGCGGTAGTCGAGGGCGAGGGGCTTGCGGAGGGCGCGGGCGAGCTCGCGCGCGGCGGAGAAGACTCCAAAGGGGCCGCCGGTGCCCCACACGACGTCCACCTCGATTCCCTCTCGCGCCAGCCAGGCGCGCACGGCGGGGGTGACGGCGCGCCCCCACTCGGCGAACTGGTCGGGCAGGAGGGCGTCGAGAATCACGCGCCGCGCGCCGCGGTTGAGGAGGCTGAGCGCCTTAAACCCCACCCCCGCCCTCCCCACCCGCCGCGCCCAGAGCGCCTCGGGGGCGGCGAAGGCGCGGGCGAGGGTGAGGCTGGTGAGGCGCGCGGGGGGGCGGCAGAGGCGCACCGCCGGCGCCGCCCCCTCGTCGCCGCCCAGCTGGGGGGTGACGTAGACGTCGGCGGGGCGCGGGGCGCACACGATGGGCTCCCAGCCGTGCTCGCGCGCGTAGCGGCACAGGCGCACGACGCGCCAGACGCCGACGCTGCTCGCGGGGGGCCAGTAGGGGGTGATGAGGAGGGCGCGGCGGGGTGTGTTCATGGGCGGGGGGGGCTGAGGTGGTGAGCGGCGGGGGGTGAGCGTGGGCTGGGGCGGCGTGCCGGGGTGAGGCGCAGGGGGGGGCACGGGGAGCGTAGCGCAGCGCGTCGCGCGCCTCTAGCTCATCGTGACCTCGGGGCGCGCGGCGCGCTGAGGGGGTTGCGCGGCGCGCGCGCCTGTGAGACTCCCACGGGGCACCCTCCACCGCACAGCCCCAGGCGCCGCCCATGCACACCCTCTACAACATCATCAACGGCCAGCG
>VGTA01000438.1 GCA_016874875.1 Deltaproteobacteria bacterium
GCTTTCCCTACCCCCCCGGGCCCCCCGCCGACGCCCCCCCCCCGCCCGACCCGCGCGCCCCGCGCGCCCTGCGGAGCTGGGCGCTCCTCACCCCCGCCCTCCGCGACATCTTCCGCCGCTGCTTCGCCCACGGGGAGCGCCCGAGCGTCACCGACTGGTTTAGCGCCCTCAGCGCCTACGAGGCCGCCCTGCGCGACGGGCGCGCGGAGCGGCGCATTGAGGACGACGACGCGCGCCTTGAGGGCGTGTACCGCGGCGACGACGGCCGCAAGCGCAGCGCGGGAGACGCCCTCAACGAGGTCTCCAAGGACCCCCGCTACACCCGCGTGGGCGTCCTTGAGCTCAGCACCCGCGCCGTCAAGGCGATGGTGGCGGACCTCGCCTGCCTGTGGCGCGGCTTTGAGTGGGGCGAGCCGCACTTCAAGAACCGCGCCGAGCTCACCCACACGGGGCAGCTCGTGGACGCGCAGCAGCGCATCAACCTCGTGGACTTTGGTCAGCGCGTCCTGCCGCGCCTCGAGGAGCTCCTCGAGTTCCTGCGCGCCGAGAACGTGGGGCGCTTCTACGTGATCGCCACCGCCGTCTACCGCAGCGCCGCCAACCGCGACGAGCTGATGGGGCTGCTCAAGGAGCGCCTCGGCCTCAACGTCCACGTCCTCGACCGCGACCAGGAGGCGCGCGCCACCTTTGAGGGCTACCGCTGGCTGCACCCGCAGCTCCCCTCCGACGTCCTCCTCATCGACCAGGGCGGCGGCTCCACGGAGGTGGCGTACTTCTCCCCCGAGGGCGAGGCGCTCGGGCGCGGGCACATCCCCCTCGGCACCGAGTCGCTCCTGAGCGCGCTGATGTCGGCGGAGCGCGTGGCGCAGAGCGGCGCAGAGGGACTCCTCGACCTTATCCGGGAGGCGCCGCGCGAGATGAGCGCCAAGGTGAGCGAGTGCGTGCAGCGCCTGCAGGCGCAGATCCGCGAGCGCGCGCGCCCCTTCCAGATCATCGCCCTCGGCTCCGCCATCACCGAGGCCACCGGCGAGAACGGCAACCGCCGCCAGCACAACAAGACGCTCACGCGCGACGACCTCCGCCGCTTCGTGCTCCGCTGCGAGGAGCAGCTCCGCCGCGCCCGCCTCAGCCCCGACCAGCTCCACCGCTACATCAAGAGCGCCGCCGCCCAGCGCGACGAGCTCCACGAGCTCCTCATCTACATGATCGGCGTGGTGATGTTTGAGCAGCTCCTCAGCCGCCTCGACGCCCCCGAGCTCACCGTCAGCGGCGTGGGGCTGCGCTACGGCTACCTGGCGATGGCCCTCCGGGAGTCCTTTGAGCGCGAGCAGGGGCTCCGCTTCGGCGAGGGCGACCCCCCCGAGGCGCTGCGCCCCCTCGAGGAGTTCGAGGGGCTCCGCGTGGGGCAGGTGGTCCGCGGCATCGTGACGAGCGTGGACTTTAAGCTCGGGGTGTGGGTGGCGGTCAACGACGAGCGCCAGGCGCTCCTGCGCTCCTCCAAGCTGCGCGGCAACCCCTACAAGGTCAGCCTCGACGACTTTAAGCGCAACCGCCTCGTCAACCTCGAGGTGGACTCGTTTGAGCGCAACCTCCGCGACGGCGACGTGGAGATCTTCCTGCGCCTGCCCACGCCGCGCGAGGCGCCCTCAAAGGAGACCCGATAAAGCCCCTTACGGCTGCTCGCCCGCGAAGTACGCCACCATCTTCGGATTCCGCTCCACGAGCGCCTGATAGTCCTTTGAATCGAGCAGGCGATCGAGGAAGCCCTCCTGCGCGCCCATAAAGACCGCCATCAGGTCGCGCTGCACCACCATCAAGATCTCGCGCGGCAGGGGGGGCAGGGAGGGGCTGAAGGTGATGAACTGCGTCCACGAGGGCCCAAAGAGCTGCCCCTCGCGCGCCGCCTGCGCCGCCAGCTGCTCCGCCGGCAGCTTGAGCTCCACGTCGGCGTCGGTGGGGCGCGCCACCTCCTTGAGCGCGAGCACCACCCACTTGTCGCCCACCTTGAGCACCTCGCCCACCACCTGCCCCTCCGCGAGGCGGAACAGGCTCATCAGCACGCGCTCCGCCGCCACCGCGTCGCGCCCCACGCCGGCGAGCTCGCCCTCGAGCAGCTCATCCACCTTGACGTCGCCGCTCTCAGTGAGCACCAGAGGGGCGGGGGCGGGGGCGGGGGCGGGGGCGGGGGCGGGGGCGGCGGGCTGCGACGCGGCGTTGTGGGCGTCCACCGCCGCCGCTAGCCCCTGCGCGCCCGCCGCCTTCAGCAGCGCCTGCGCCACGCCCTGCGCGCGCTCCCCGCGCCGCTGCTCGTCGATGAGGCGCGCCGCGATCTCGCGCTCCACGTCCTTGAGCGCGCGCTCCTCGCCGAGCGTCTTCTCCTCGAGGCGCACGAACGAGTAGGTGCCGCCCTTGGGCTGCGGCGGCATGCCGGGGAAGCTGAACGCCGGGCGCTCCACCAGCTCCACCTCGGAGAGGGCGCCGACCTCGAGGGCGAGCGTCTTGGTGAAGAGGGCGTCGGAGGTGTTCTTGCGCGTCTTGTTGCTCAGCGCGAACGCTGAGAGCGCGAGCTCAGGCGTGGAGAGCGCCTTGGCGACCTCGGTGGGGTCCTCGCCCTTCGCCACGCGCACGCGCGCCTCCTCCACCTGCGCCTTCGCCTTGGCCTGCTGCTCCTCGCCCGTGTAGCGCGCGCTCACCTGCGTGAACTTGAGCTGACTCTTGCTGTAGTCCTCGACGTGGGCCTGGTAGTAGGCGCTCACCTTCGCCTCGCCGTCCTTGAGGAAGGCGTCCACCGACGCCGCGTCCGGCGCCTCGCCCCCGGCGGGCACGTGCTCCGCGCCCACCTGCGCCACCGAGAAGCGCCACGCGGTCTCCGCCTGCGCCACGCGGTCGCGCGCCACGCGGTCGCTCACCTTGACGGCGGGGCGCAGGAAGCTCAGGTAGCCGCGCGTGCGCAGCTCGCGCCCCTTGATCGCCATGTACTCGTCGGCGGTGACCGCCCAGCCGTCGAGCACCTCCTTAAAGCGCTCGCCCTTGAACCCGGCGCTCTTGCGCGCGTAGGTGATATAGCGGGCGGTGGCCTCCTCAGCGCTCATGTCCTCGAGGCGCTCCCCAGGGGCGAGGGTGGCCTTAAAGGCCGCCACGAGGTCATCGTCGCGGCGCAGGTCCTCGCCAAAGTAGAGCGAGTCGGGGTTGCCGGCGCTCGCCATGTACTTGCGCTCCTCCTCGCGCCCCGACACCCAGCCCATCTCGCGGGCGGCGTTGTCCACGAGCGCCTCGCTCACCATCTCGTCCATGCGCGCCTTGAGCACCGCCACCTCGTCCTTGTTGCTGCGCGCGCGGCGGCGGCCGTAGAGGAGCGACTCGCTGACGTCGAGCTCCTCGCCGTTGACGCGCGCGCCCCACTGCGTAAAGACGCTCTGCGCCTGCTCCATCTCCCCTTGCCCAGGGAGGCCAAAGAAGAGCACAAACACAAAGATCAGCATGCCCATCATCGTCAAGATGACCGGGTGCTTGGAGAGATTTCTGATACTGTTGAGCATGGCGGGCCTTGCGGTGGGTCCTGAGGATGTCCTGCGGGGGCGAGTCGGGGGGCGAGAGTAGGAGATCAAGATCGCTAAATCAAGCGCGCTCTGCCCCCTTGCGGACCTTGAGCCCGAGGAGGGTGAGGGCGGCGCCCGTGGGCGTCAGCGGGACGGACTGGCGCTGCGACACGAGCGATTTGAGCTGCGCGTACACCTCATCGCTCAGCCCGATGGGCGCCAGCGCCGCCCAGCGCGCGTGGGTGGCGGCCCACGCCACCTGCCCCCGCGCGCCGCTCCGCTTGCTGAGGAGCAGGGCGGGGTGCGGGGCGCAGAGGGCGCGCTCGCGGGGGCGGGCGGCGAGGTCGGCGACGGCGAAAAAGTGATCCACGAAGCGGTGCGTGCCCTCCCCCGGGAGCGCGCAGAGGGGGCGGTGCAGGCGCAGCGGGCGCGCCTCCTCGCGCGCCGCCGAGGAGGCCTCAAAGAGCCAGTAGCCCGCCACCGCCCCAAAGCCCTGCGAGAGGCGCGGGTCGTCGAGGGGCACGCCGCCCTCGCCCACGAGCGGCAGCGTGAGTCC
>VGTA01000439.1 GCA_016874875.1 Deltaproteobacteria bacterium
CCCTGCGAAGACACCGTCATCGCCCTCGGCTACATGCCCGCCCCCTCCGGCGAGACCATCCCCTCCGAGGCGGCGACCTGCCTCGACTTTGGGTTCGAGGGCGCCCCCCTCGACACCCACGCCGGCGTCACGCGCCCCTCGTGCAGCCGCGTGCGCCACGTCCACCCCGTGGGCACCGAGATCCGCAACACGCGGCAGGTGTCGATCGTCTCAGAGGAGGAGCTCGCCGAGGTGGCCGCCGCCCTCGGACTCGACGCCCTCGACCCGCGCTGGCTCGGCGCCACCGTGGTGCTGCGCGGCGTCCCTGACCTGAGCCACCTCCCCCCCGCCGCGCGGCTGCAGGGCCCCGACGGGCTGACGCTGGTGGTGGACCTCCAGAATCACCCGTGCGCCGTGGTCAACAGGACCATCGAGGCGGCGCGCCCGGGGCGGGGCGGGGGCTTCCGCGAGGCGGCGCGCGGGCTGCGCGGCGTCACCGCCGCCGTGGAGCGCCCCGGCGCCCTCCGCGTGGGCGACCGCCTCCGCCTCTTTGTGCCGAGCCAGCGCCCGTGGCGGGGCCCGGGGGGCGTGTCTGCGCTCGCCTCTGCGCTCGCCCCTGCGCTCGCCCTCGCGCTCTCGCTCGTCGGGCTCAGCGGACTCCCCGGGTGCGCCCCGGAGCCGGAGGGGGCGCCCGCGCCCCGCTACCCGCGCGACGCGGAGCTGCGCGTGAACCACCTCCAGGCGCTCGGCACCCACAACAGCTACCACCTGCGCCCGCCGGTGGTGATCCCGCCGTGGGACTACGCCCACCTCCCGCTCGCGCGACAGCTCGAGGAGCAGGGCGTGCGGCAGGTGGAGCTCGACCTCCACGAGGAGGAGGGCGGGGCGCTGCGCGTCTACCACATCGAGCGGCTCGACCCCGCCTCCTCGTGCGACCTCCTCGCCGACTGCCTCGCCGCCCTGCGCGCGTGGTCGGACGACCACCCCGACCACCACCCGCTCATGGTCCTCCTTGAGCCCAAGCGCCTGCGGAGCGCCCCGGCGGAGGCGCTGGCGAGGGTGGAGGAGGCGCTCGCCGCCGCGTGGCCCCCCGAGCGCCTGCTCACCCCCGCCCTCGTGCAGCGCGGCGCGCCGTCGCTGCGCGCGGGGCTCGAGCAGGGCGGGTGGCCCACGCTCGGGGAGGTGCGCGGGCGGCTGATGGCGGTGTGGCACGCCGACGGGGAGGCGCGCGCGGCGCTGGTGGGCGAGGGGGGCGACCTCGGCGCCCGCCTGCTGTTCCCCGACGCCTACGGCGACCTCGCCGCCCCCTTCGCCGCCTACCACTCCATGAACGACCCGGTGGGGGGCGCGGCGCGGATCGCGGAGGTGGTGGGCGCGGGGCACCTGGTGAGGACGCGCGCCGACTCCGACGGCGAGCAGGCGCGCGCGGTCGAGTTCTCCCAGGCGGCGGCGGCGTTCGCGAGCGGGGCGCATTTCGTGAGCACCGACTTCCCCACCCCCGCCGCCGACGGCGTCTATGGGGTGCAGGTCCCCGGCGGCGCGCCCTCCCGCTGTAACCCCCTCACGGCGCCGGTGGGGTGCGCGGCGGGGGACGTGGAGCGGCTGGCGGGACTCTAGGCGGACGCGCTGGGCGGCGCGCGCCATCTTACGCGCTACACGCGGCGCGTCGTGTTGGTCTGATCTTTGATTTTTCTGCACAATGTTTAAATAATGATTGTGCAACCACTGTATAGACCACGGTCACCCTCATCCTCTCGTCACCCATGGAGACCGCTCGCTGTGATTCCTCATTTCTCACGCTTCACGCTCTTAACGTCCGCGCTCTCAGCCGTGCTTTTATCCTCCTCTCTGCTGATCGCCTGCGACGACGCTGATACAGACGGCGAACAGGTGCAGACCGCGCTCCCTCAGAACACCAGCCCCTCCTCCTCCATCACCGAGGCGGCACAAGAGAGTGGCCTGACGGCGTTACAGATCTGTGACATGCTCGTGACGAACCTCACGAGCTTCTTCTTAACGGAGCGTGGGATTGACGCGGTCTGCAACCTGTCAGCCTTCTCAGGCTCCTTCTCGGTGCCCAACTCCGCCGAGATCTGTGATTCGATCAGCTCAGGGTGCCGCTCAAACTACAGCGCGCAGGGCAGCTGCACAGCAGACGCGGTCTCGCAGATCTCCGCTTGCGCGATCCCGATCGGTCTGTGGCGCGATTGCATTGACGAGCAGATCGCGTTCTTCAGCGCGGTGAGCGAGATCAACCTCAACTGCATGGATCAGTCGTCTTATGCAAAGGCATTTGAGTCTCTTGCTGCCCAATACGATTCGAGCTCATGTGAGCAGATCAAGAGTCAATGCCCAGGCTTCATGTCATCTGTGGGTTCAAGTGACAACATTTGACAACAGCTCAGGCAAAAGCGCTGGTGACGGCTCTGGCGTCTAGGCGGACGCGCTGGGCGGCGCGCTCCATCTTACACGCGGCGCGTCGTGTTGCTATGATCACTCCGATCGAGCCCCCAACACACAAGGCGCCCCGCATGAAAAAAGCTCTCAAGCTCCTCAAGCCCCTCAAGCCCCTCAAGCCCCTCAGCGCCCTCAGCGCCCTCGCCCTCCTCGCCCCCCTCGCCCCCCTCGCCCCCGCCCACGCCTTTGGCGGGCTCCTCGTCGCCGGAGGCGGCGGGAGCGTCGAGCGCACCAACGCCGAGGTCCTGCTCGCGCGGCGGGGAGCGCGGACCGTCATGAGCGTCTCGCTCTCCTACCGCGGCGGGCAGCAGGGGGCGGCGCTGCTGCTCTCGGTCCCCGCGGACTTTGAGCTCACGCGGGCCAAGACCCTCCCGCGGCGGCTCTTTGACCGCCTCGACCTCGTGAGCGCCCCCGTCGCCTCGGAGTACTGGGAGCAGGACCCCTGCTACCGCGAGCCGGCGCAGGGCACCAAGAGCTTTGAGTTCGGCGAGGCAGAGATGGAGCTCAGCGCGGCGCCAGGGTCGCTCACGAGCCTCTTTGAGCCCAAGGAGGGCGCCGCGTTCATCGCGGGGGAGTACGACCTCACCCTCCTCTCCCCCGAGGAGTCCGGCGCCCCCGCCGCGTGGCTGAGCGCGCGCGGGTACGCGCTCCCCGCCGGGGGCGCGGAGGCGCTCGCCGCCCTCGGCGCGGGGGGGCGGCGGCTGCTGGTGGCGGCGGTGGACCCTCAGCGGGTCAAGCGCGACGCGGCGGGGGGCGTGACCCTCTCGCCCCTCCGCCTTGAGCTCGACCCCTCGGAGGCGCTCGCCCTCCCCGCGCGCCTCGCCCTCGCCGGCGCGGCGGCGCCCCTCGACGCCACGGTGTATGTGCTCTCCCCCGAGGGGCGCCATGAGCCCTCCGCCGCGCCGAGCGCGCCGCTGCCGAGCAACCTCGACGTGGCGCCCATGCCCCTCGACGCCCTCGCGGGGCTCCACGCGCGCCTCGTGGAGGACGCCCTCGGGCGGCAGGGCAAGGCGGCGGTGACGGAGCGCGCGTGGGCGGCGGGGGCCTGTGACCCCTGCGCCGCGCCGGCGCTCGCCGCGGAGGAGCTCAGGGCGCTCGGCGGCGATCTGCTCGGGGAGCGCGGCGAGGACCTCGGCGCCTGGACTCTCACCCGCCTCCGCGCCCGCCTCGCCCCCGGCGCTGAGGACCTCGCCCTCCGCCCCGTGTCGCCCATCTCGGGGGGGCGCGGGGAGGTGGAGGACCTGACCCCGGCGGGCGCCACCGAGGTGAGCGCCGAGGACGCCTTCCAGGCGCGCTACGTGCTCCGCCACCGCTGGGAGGGGCGCGTGGCGTGCAAGGCGCCGCGCTTTGGCGTGTGGGGCGGCGCGCCGGGGGAGGGGGGCGCGGTGGGCGCGCCGCCGCCCGCGCGCCTCCTCGCCGGGGTGGGGCGCGCGCGCCCGGCGGGGGACCTCGCGGCGCTGATCCGCACCCCGCTCAAGGACTACGGCGTGCCGGGGGGGGGGCAGGGGGCGGGCAATGGCAGTGGCAAGGGTAAAGGCAAGGGCAAGGGCAAGGGCAAGTAGGCGTCAGCCGCCGCGCGCCGCGGCTCAGTCCCCCGCGCAGCGCAGCGCCTCGGCGGCGGCGAGCTCCCCGAGGCGGAGGGCGTAGCGCTCGTC
>VGTA01000440.1 GCA_016874875.1 Deltaproteobacteria bacterium
ATCCGACCCCTCCCGCCCACCCCGCTACGCGCCGCCGGACTCCCCGCCGGACTCCCCGCCGCGCTCGCCGCGCTCGCCGCGCTCGCCGCGTGCGCCGACCCTGAGCCGCTCCCGATCGGCCCCGGCGTCACGGCGCCCCCCGCGGGGGAGACGCCCCCGACCGGCGGCGCCACCCCGCCCACGGGCAACACCGCCCCCCCCGTCGGCGGCGCCACCCCCCCCGCCGGCGGCGCCACCCCCCCCGCCGGCTGCCTCGACCGCGACCTCGACGGCTACCAGGACGCCGCCTGCAACGCCAACGCCGCCGGCACCCCGCCGGGCGGCGACTGCGACGACACGAATAACCTCGTCAAGCCCGGGCGCACCGAGAACTGCGCCAACATGATCGACAACAACTGCGACGGCAAGCTCCCCGCGCAGGACCCCCAGTGCGCCATGCTGTGCGCCGACATGGACAACGATGGCTTCCAGAGCGCTATGTGCAACGGCGACCGCGGCACGGGCGCTGACTGCGATGACGTAGACCCTCGCGTCAACCCGCGCGCCATGGAGCTCTGCGGCAACATGCGCGACGACGACTGCGCCGGCGGCGACCTCCCCTGCCTCCCCAACTGCACCGACCTCGACCTCGACGGATTTGGCGTGGGCTCGGGCTGCCGCGGCCTCGACTGCGACGACCGCAACCAGAACATCAACCCCTGGCGCAGCGAGATCTGCGGCGACGGAATCGACCAGAACTGCGCCGGCGGCGACCTCCCCTGCCGCATCGCCAACTGCACCGACAACGACCGCGACGGCTTCGGCTTCGGCGACGGCTGCCTCGGGCCCGACTGCAACGACTCCGACCCCAACACCAACCCCGGCGCCGTGGAGGTCATGGGTGACGGGATTGACCAGGACTGCAACAACCGCGACCTCATCGCCCTCGTCAACTGCGACGACCGCGACGGCGACGGCTACGGCGTGGGCGCCGGCTGCCTCGGCGTGGACTGCGATGACGCAGACCCGCGCATCCACCCCGGCCGCGCCGAGCTCTGCGGCAACGGCCTCGACGACGACTGCGCCCGCGGCGACCTCGTGTGCACCACCCAGCAGCAGGGCACCTGCGTGGACATGGACCGCGACGGCCACGGCCAGGGCGCCTGCCTCCGCAGCAGCGTGGACTGCAACGACAACGACCCCAACGTCAACCCCTTCGCCGAGGAGCGCTGCAACGGCGTCGACGACAACTGCAACGGCACCATTGACGAGTGCGCCGGGCGCAACCAGGTGTGTGACGCGAGCGGCTACTGCGCCGGCCGCGCCGGCTCCCCCTGCGCCCGCGACAACGAGTGCTCGCAGGAGCGCGGGCTGGTCTGCGACCTCAACAGCCGCCAGTGCCGCGTGGGCCCCAACAACAACTGCATGTCGAGCGAGGACTGCGTCTCCACGGCGGAGTGTGTGGAGGTGAGCGCCTGCGGCGTTGGCAGGAAGTGCTACCAGCGCGAGGCGGCCCCCTGCGCCAACGACTGCAACTGCACGGGCACCTTGATGTGTAACCAGCTCAACAGCGTGTGCGTGGCGTGCGCCGACAGCGCCGCCTGCAGACCCTTTGAGGTCTGCACCGCTGGCGGCTTCTGCGCCAGCGACGTCTCCGTGGGTGGCCCGGGCGTGGACGCGCGCCTGCGCTTCTTTGACCTGCTCGTGGACTGCTTTAGCACCTACCGCGGCTCCCCCATCGCCCACGCCTGCGCGCAGGTGGACATGGCGTATGAGCTGCAGGACAGCGACTTCAACGTCCTCAACAGCATCCCCAACGCCGAGGGGCTGCAGGACTTTGTGTGCGAAGACCCCCTCGTGGCCAACCACTTCCCCGCCGCCGCGGAGTTCAGCCTCCTCGAGGACCTCTTCGGCTGCGGCGCCTTCGACGTCTTCAACATCTTCTGGGAGCAGCCCATCTCCCCCAGCGACCGCGTCTGCATCTACTACACCCCGAGCAAGGGCGGCTTCAGCTTCCCCCTCACGCAGCGCTCTGAGGTGGTGGTGGTGGGGGAGTGCAACCTCTCGGTGGTGGAGTGAGTGGTGGAGTGAGGGGCGCCTGAAGGGGCGGGCGCCTGAAGAGGCGCGGGCGCGCTAGGCGCGCGGCCCGTGCGCTACTAGGTGCGCCACCTCTTCGCCGTACTTGGTGAAGTTGGCCACGAAGCGCGCCGCCAGCGCGCCCGCCTGAGGCGCGTACGCCTCCTCGCCCCCCCACGCCCGCACAGGGTCAAGGCACACGCCCTCCGCCCCAGGCACGCGGAGGGGCACGCGCACGCCAAAGGTGGGGTCGAGGGCGGCGGGGGCGTCGTCGAGGTCGCCGCGGAGGACGGCGTGGATGATCGCGCGCGTCGCCTTGAGCGAGAAGCGCTTGGCGCCGCTCGAGGCCGTGGCGCCGCTCCAGCCCGTGTTCACGAGGTACACCTTGGCGCCATGCTCCTTGAGCTTGCCCTCGAGCAGCTGCGCGTAGCGGAGCGGGTGCAGCGGCAGGAAGGGGCCGCCGAAGCAGGGGGAGAAGGTGGCCTGCGGCTCCTTGACGCCGCGCTCCGTCCCCGCCACCTTGGCGGTGTAGCCGCTGATGAAGTGGTACATCGCCTGCTCCGGGCTGAGGCGGCTGACGGGGGGGAGGACGCCAAAGGCGTCACAGGTGAGGAAGATCACATAGCGCGGGTGCGGCGCCACGCTCTCTTCGCCGCGCGCGGCCAGGGAGTTGCCGATGAAGTGCAGCGGGTACGACACGCGCGTGTTCTCGGCCTTGGAGGTGTTGGCGTAGTCCACCACGCGCGTCTCCGCGTCAAAGCACACGTTCTCGAGGAGCGCCCCGTGGCGGATGGCGGCGTAGATCTGCGGCTCGTCCTCGGCGCTGAGGTTGATCACCTTGGCGTAGCAGCCGCCCTCAAAGTTAAAGACGCCCTCGTCGCCCCAGCCGTGCTCGTCGTCGCCCACGAGGGGGCGGGCGGGGTCGGTGGAGAGGGTGGTCTTGCCCGTGCCGCTCAGCCCAAAGAACAGCGCGCTCTCCCCCGTGGCGGGGTCCACGTTGGCGGAGCAGTGCATGGGCAGCACCCCGTCGAGGGGGAGGTAGTAGTTGAGGACCGAGAAGATGCCCTTCTTCATCTCGCCGGCGTACTCGGTGCCGCCGATGAGGGCGACGCCAGCGGCGAAGTTGAAGGCCACGAAAACGCCGGAATTGAGCCCGTGGGCGGCGTGCTGCGCGTCGCGCACGTCGGAGGCGTTGACGATGGTGAAGTCGGGCTCAAAGCCCTCGAGCTCCTCGGCGGTGGGGCGGATGAACATGTTGTGGACGAAGTGCGCCTGCCACGCCCGCTTGGCGATGATGCGCACCTTGAGGCGGTGCTTGGGGTCGGCGCCGGCGAAGCCGTCGAACACGTAGGTGGGGCTGCTCTCCTGCGCCTCGTACTCGCGCTCCACGAGGGCGGCGAGCTCGCTGAAGACCTCGGGGGTCACGGGCTGATTCACCGCGCCCCACCAGATATGCTGCTCCGAGGAGGGCTCGCGGACAAAGTACTTGTCCTTGGGGGAGCGCCCCGTGTAGACGCCCGTGTCCACCATCGCGGCGCCTGACGACGAGAGGCGGCCGCTGCCGTCCTTGAGGTACTCCTCGACGAGGCGCGGCGCGCTCCAGTTCTGGCGGCGCTCGGCGCCGAGGTGAATCTGGAGCCGCCGGCCCCCCTCCTTGCCGACGGTGAGGGGCTGGGGGCGCGGGGCGCGGCTGGGAGCGGGATTCGCTGGGGTGCTCATGAGGGGTCCTTTGGGGGGGATGGGGGCCCTCGGCGCTGCGGCGCGCCGCGCGCGGGGGCGTGGCGGAGCATAGAGGACGGCGAGGATGTTCTCAAACAAATCGAGGAGATCGAGCGTCACATCCGCCCACGCCGCGCCCCCGCCGCGCCCACGCCGCGCCCCCGCCGCGCCCTCCTCAGACCTCCACCCTCGGCAGGTGCCCCGCGATCCGCGCCACCACCTCGTAGTTGATCGTCCCCGCCCACGCCGCCAGCTGCTCCGCGCTCACCCGCTCGCCCCCGCCCCCGCCCCCGCCCCCGCCCCCGCCCTCCGCCCT
>VGTA01000441.1 GCA_016874875.1 Deltaproteobacteria bacterium
GGGGCGGGGGCGGGGTGGGGGCGGGGGGGGGGGCCGGGGGGGGGGGGGGGGGGGGGGGGGGGGGGGGGGGGGGGGGGGGGGGGGGGGGGGGGGGGGCGGGGGCGAGGGCTACCACACCCCCGTCGAGAGCGCCTCGAGGGCGCTGAGGGGGGGCAGCTGGTCGCCCGTGAGGGCGTTGAGGTGGGCGGTGACCTCCTCGAGGCGCAGGAGGCGCAGGAGGTGGACGGCGAGGTCGTCGCTCGGCTGCAGCGTGAGGGAGCGGATGTGCATCCGACGCTCGTAGTAGAGCCGCGACACCTCCGCCCGCAGCCGCCGCTCAAGGGCGCGCGCCGCCTCGGTGGTGCCCGAGGGCAGCGCCTCGGGGTGAAACACGAGCTGGCTGAGGTCCCAGGTGGCGGCGGCGCCGAGGACGCCGTTGTCGAAGGAGGCGCGGTTGATGTTGGTGATGTTGGCGTCGATCAGGTAGTTCCGGAGCCGAAACGCGATGGGGGCGCTGCGGTAGGCGTAGCCCGCCCGCACGGCGGGGAGCAGGGCGCTGAGGGCGGCGCGCCCGCGGAGCGCCACGCCCACCTCGGCGCCCACGCCGGCGCGGGCGAGGGCGGCGTCCACGAGGGCGGCGACGGGCGGCTCGCGCCCCTCGCGCGCCTGCAGGGCGGCGACGAGGCGGGGCGGCGTGGGGCGGGGGGGGGTGAGCGAGGCGCGCAGGAGCTCCCCGGCGGTGAGCACCCACAGGGTGTTGGGCGACTCCGCGGAGACCTCAATCCAGCGGACGACGCGCCCCAGCCCCCCGAGCCACAGCGGCGCCCAGCGCTGCCCGCCGTCCACGCTCTGCCACACGTCCCCCGCGGCGCCGAGCAGGTAGTGCCCGGGGAAGAAGCCGCTCGCCACCGCCTCCACCGCCTGCCCCGCGAACACCTCCTCCCCCACCGGCGTAAAGCGCGCGCCGCCGTCCACGCTCAGCAGCGCCCCGCTCTCGGTGCCGAGCAGCACGCGCCGCGAGTCGTGGGGGTCGAGCAGGACGCACAGCACGGAGGCGCGCTCAGGATTCAGCGAGTCGGTGTACACGAACTCAAAGGTGGCGCCGCCGTCGGCGGTGCGGATGAGGCCCCACGAGAGGCCGAGGTAGGCCACGTAGGGCTCCTCCTCGCTCCACGTGATCCACTGCACGGCGCTGGTGGCGGCGAGGGGGTCGCGCGGGGGCTGGAAGGTCTCCCCGCCGTCGCGGCTGATGAGCAGCCCCGCGTCGGTGCCGAGCCAGAGCTCATCGGGGTCACCGGGGTGGAGCGTAAAGAAGTTGACGGCGTTCTCGTCGTCGTCCTCGCTCACCAGCGCCTCCACCCACGTGTCGCCCCCGTCGCGCGAGGCAAAGAAGCCCGCCGAGGTGGCCACCCAGAGCCGCTGGGGGTCATCGGGGTGGATGTCGATGGCGTAGACCTCGCGCGCCTCCCCCGCCCGCTCGTCGAGCCAGCCCTCCCAGCTCACGCTCAGCCCCCAGCCGCGGTCCTCGACGGCGGCGCGGAGCAGGGGGGCGGCGGGGCCGCGCGCGTGGGGCTCGGCGAACCCGGCGGGCTCGAGGGCGCCCGCCACGTTGTCGTCCATGAGGTCGCGAATCATGCCGCCGGGCTGCGGGAGCAGATTCTCGAGGTTGAGCAGCTCCTTAAAGCTAAAGACCTGCCCGGGGCTCGGGGAGCTGTCGTCCTCGAGGAAGTCCAGGCGGTCGAGGTTGAGCACGAGCTCATGAGAGGCGCTCACCGCCCCCCCGCCGCCCCCCCCTGGGAAGCCGAGGTCCACCCACGTGCGCCCCCCGTCGCCGCTCCGCATCACCCGCCCCGCCTCATCGCCCACAAAGAGCACCTCCTCGCTCCACACATAGAGGTCCACCAGGCGCTCCCCCTTGAGGGCGAGCCCGCGGTCCTCCACAAAAAACACCTCGTCGCCGCGCAGGGCGCGCACGTGCTCCACCGCCGGCGCGCCCTCCTCGGCGCGGGCGGCGCCCAGGGCGCAGAGGGAGGCGCAGAGCGAGGCGCAGAGCGAGGCGCAGAGCGAGGCGCCGCGCCGCGCCCGCTCAGCCCTCCGTGTTGAGGCGCTGGAGCTCATCAAAGCCAGGGAGCTGCGAGAGGTCGGGCATCATCACCACCTCAATGCGGCGATTCTGCGCCTTCTGCTCCGGGGTGTCGTTGGGCGCCGCTGGGTGCGCCTCGCCGTAGCTCGCCCCCGAGATCTGGCCCACGGGGAGGCCGGCGTCCACCATCGCCTTCACCACGCGCAGGGCGCGGTCGGCGGCGAGCTCCCAGTTGGAGGGGTAGCGCTTGGTGGCGATGGGGTCGTTGTCGGTGTGGCCCTCCACCTGGTAGTGGCGCGGGGGCATGCTCGCCAGCACCTCCGCCACCTCGGTGACGGCGGCGGCGCCCTCCTCGGAGAGGTCGGCGGAGCCCTTGGCGAACAGGACGTCGGTGGCGAGCACGAGGACCATGCGCCCGTCTACGATCTTGACCTTGAGCTTGCCGGTGTCGATCAGGGGCTTGAAGCGCGCGAGGAGGGAGCGGAACGACGCCACGCGCGCCTCCACCTCCGCCTGCCGCCGCGCCTGCTCCTGTAGGGCGGCCTGCATCTCCTCCACGGAGTTCTTGAGCGCCGTCTTGTCGGACAGCAGCTCGGCGGCGCGGCGCTGGGACTCCGCGAGCTGCGCCTCGAGGCTGGCCTTGTCGGCGCCGAGGCCCTCAGCGCGTGCGTGGGTGGCCTTGAGCGAGGCGTCGAGCTCGCGCGCCCGCTGCTGCTCCTGCGCGTGGCGCGCCGAGAGCGCGTCGTGGGTGCTGGCGCGCACGCAGCCCCCGAGGGCGGCTGCGAGGCAGCAGAGGGCGAGGGCGGGGGCGGGGGCGCGGGCGGGGGCGCGGGCGGGGGCGCAAGCGGACATCAAGGCTCCGGGGGGTCGAGATTTCGTCTGCACTTTAATGGGTGATCTGTTAAACAAAAGCAAGACGCGCGACACGCGCGCTAGGCGCACGCCGCCGCGAGGGCAGGAGAGACGCATGGGCAAGCTGGTGATCTTTGACTTTGACGGCACCCTCACCGACGCAGAGCGCGAGGGGGCGCCCTTCCGCGGCGGCTACCTCGAGGACGTCGCCACGCTGACCGGCTGGCCGCTGTCCCGCGTGGCGGAGGCGGCGCGGCGCGTGGAGGACGAGATCGCCGCGCGCCCCGAGGCGTACGGATGGCTCTTTGAGGGCCAGATCGTGGCCCCCGCCAGCGTGGACCCCTACCTCCGCATGATGCCGGTGGCGCGCCGTCTGCTCGACGAGGCGGAGGCGCTCCTCAACCCCACCGACCGCGAGCGGGTGCTCGACGGGCTGCTCTATAAGTACAACTACCAAAAGACCACCCACTGCTTCCGCGAGGGCGCCGCCGAGTGCCTGCAGGCGCTCCTGCGCGCGCAGGAGGAGGGGGCGCTGAGTCTGCGCGTGGTGACCAACTCGCACACCGACGCGGTGCAGGCCAAAATCCGCCGCCTCGAGGAGGAGCGGGCGGCGGCGGGGGGCGGCGGGCCCTCGCTCACGCCGCTCGTGGCGCGCGTGCACGGGCGCGCCAAGAAGTACGCGCTCGACGACGCGCTCACCGAGGTGCCGCGCGCGCTCACGCTGCCCGGCCTCGACCGCCCCGTCCTCCTCCGCCGCCGCCACTACCACGAGGCGCTCAACGCCCTCCGCGCCGAGGCCGGGGCGGCGTGGGGGGACGTGTGGGTGTTTGGCGACATCTTTGAGCTCGACCTCAGCCTGCCCCTCGCGCTCGGCGCGCGGGTGGGACTCATGGCCAACGCCTTCACGCCCGCGTGGGAGCGCGACTTCCTGCGCGCCCACCCCCGCGGGCACGTGCTCAGCGCCCTCTCCGAGGCCGCCGCCCTCGCCCTCGCCCCCGAGTCGCGCTGAGGGCGCCTCCCTCCCATGCTCCCCGCCCCCCCCACCGCCCCTGCGCCTGCGCCTGCGCCTCCCGCCGCCCCCGCGCCCGCCCCGCCCTCCGCCGCCGGGTGGCTGAGCAGCCCCCTCTGCGCCGCCCTGTTCGTGTGGGGCGCCTGCCTCTACGGCGCCCGCGCG
>VGTA01000442.1 GCA_016874875.1 Deltaproteobacteria bacterium
GCGGAGGGCGCGCAGGAGGCGCCCGACGTCAAAGCCGCCCGTGGCCACCCCAGTGAAGCGATGGTCGCGGAGCAGGTAGTCGATGCGGTCCACGTCGAGCTGGCTGCTGACGATCTCGTGGAGCGCCGGCAGCCCCGCGCGCCCCTCCATGATCTCTAGCAGGCGCGTGAGGCCCTCCTCGCCCACCTGCCCCACCACCGCCGCCCGCAGGTCGCACGACGGGTCCCGCAGCAGGCGCGCCCCCCACTCCTCGTGACTCGCGTAGGTGGCGAACACCTCGGGCGTCTCGAGCATGTGCGAGAACGGCGGGTGCCCCACGTCGTGCAGCAGCGCGCCATACTGGGCGAGCCGCGCGTCGAGGGGCGAGATGAGCGACGGGTAGAGGGCGCGCAGGCGCTCCGTGAGCACGCGCGCGAGGTGGAAGGCGCCTATGGAGTGGGCGAAGCGCGTGTGGGTGGCGGAGGGGAAGGCGAAATGGCAGGTGGCGAGCTGCTGGATGTAGCGCAGGCGCTGGAAGGTGCGCGTGTCGATCAGGGCGCGCACGTCGGGGGGGATGTGGATGTCGCCGTGCACGGGGTCACGAATCAGACTCTTGTGGAGGACGTCCTCGGGGATGTGGGGGGGAGGCGCGGGGGGGGGAGGCGCGGGGGGGAGAGGCGAGGGGGGCGCGGTCATGCGGTCATGCGGTCCTGCGGGCGGGGGCGGTGAGGCGCGGCGGTGGGGCGCAGTCTATAGATTTTTTCCCGTGAGGGTGTACTCTCGTGTCGCCCTTGCCCCCCCCGCCCCGCGGGGCCCATGCCCCACGCCCCACGCCGTCCACGCCGCCCGCGCCGCCTGTCCGCCGCCGCGCTCCTCGCGCTCCGCCTCGCCGCCCCCCTCGCCGCCCTCCTCGCCGCGCTCCCCGCCTGCGAGGACGACGCCCCCACCGGCCAACCCACGCCGCGGCGGCGCGCCGCCACCGCCGCCGCCCCCGCCGCCCCCGCCGCCCCCGACGCGCGCCCCGGCGAGGGGCCGCAGGAGGCGCCCGACTGGGTCAAGGGCCTTGACCCCAACATGATGCGCCGCGCCAACCAGGCCCCGGAGGGCTACAGGCGCGGGCACGTGTTCAACCCCCACGTGCTCATCGAGCGCGGTGAGGGCGGCTGGCGCCTCTTGCTGCTCGAGCGCCCCCTCAAGGCCGACGCGCAGCTCACGTTTGAGGGCCAGCGCGTGGAGATCGACCTCGAGCGCGAGCCCTCCAACGAGCTCAAGCAGTCGGCGGACTTTGAGGCGTCGCGCGCGCGCTGGCGTCTGCCGAGCGGGGACGTGGAGGGGCGGACTGAGGCGTGGCGGGCGGCCGGCGCCTACACCATCGAGCTGCTCGACTGGTCCGTGGAGCCCTTTGACCCGCGCGCCCACCCCGTGCAGGTGCGCGGGCGCGCCTCGGGGCGCGTCATGCTCTACTTTAAGGACGAGGGCGGCGCGCAGGGGTGGGTGGTGGGGCGCTTTGAGGGCGCCCCGGTGCGCTACCTCGGCGACCCGGCGCGGTGGGCGGACGCGAGCCGCTAGCCCGCGGCGCCGCCTCGGGCGCTCAGTGGCGCTCGCTCACCACGTGCGCGCGCTTGAGGAGGAGGGCGGTGGCGGGCACGGCGTCGAGGGCGTCGCAGTAGAAGTTGACCAGCGACCACTCGTCGTCGGGGGTGCTCACGTGGAGCGCCACCAGGCGCGCCCCCCGCGCCGCGAGGCGCTCGAGGCGCGTGTAGAGGGCGGAGGGCGGCGACACCACGTCGAGCATGTCCACCCAGCGGTCTGTGGGGTAGGTGAGCAGGGTGAGGCGATCGGCGTGGTGCTGAGGGCGCTGGCTGAACTCGGCGCAGATCTGCGTGAGCTCTTCATAAATCCCTTGCGAAGACGACTGGCTCATGGCTCACCTCCTGTGCGCGTGGCCCCTCACGAATCACCTTAGCCCGCGCGTGTCCAAATGTCCACATCGAGCCTCCCGCGGCGCGCCCCGGGCGTGGCTGAGAGTGAGCGCCTCATGCAGCCCCCCGCCCCCGCCGCCGCGCCCGCGCCCGCGCCCGCGCCCGCGCCCAAGCGCGATGCCATCGAGTGGCGTCTGATGTATGACGCCCCCTGCTCCCTCTACACCCACCCCCTGCAGCTCGCCGGCGCCGCCCTCCTCGCCGGCGTCGAGCCGCCCGACCCGCGCCGCGCTCGAATCCTAGAGGTGGGCTGCGCCCTCGGGGGCAACCTCACGCCCATCGCCGCCGCGCTCCCCGAGGCGCGCTGCCTTGGGATTGACCCGTTCGCCGCGCAGATCGAGGGCGCGCGCGCCCGCGCCGCCGCGGCGGGGGTGCGCAACGTGGAGTACCTGCCCATCGGCGTCGAGGAGCTCACCGGCGCCGAGGAGTACGACTACATTATCTGCCACGGGCTGCTCTCGTGGATCCCGCCCGCGGCGCAGCGCGCCACCCTCGAGCTGTGCGCGCGGCGCCTGTCGCCGCGCGGCGTCGCCTACATCAGCTACAACGCGCTCCCCCGCTGGCACTTCCGCGCCTGCGTCCGCGACATGATGCGCTGGCGCGCGGCGCAGCTGCGGCCCGGCGAGGACGAGGTGCGCGAGGCGCGGCGGGCGCTGCAGTTTTTCGCGCAGGCCGCCTCCTCCCACGGCGTGAGCCCCCGCGCGCTCTACACCGAGGCTGCGCGCGACCTGCAGGGGCGCCCCGACTACTACATCGCCCACGAGTACCTGCTCGAGGAGAACCACCCGTTTTATCTGCACGAGGTGGTGGCGGCGGCGGCGGCGGCGGCGCCGGGGGGGCACGGGCTCACCTACCTCGCCGACGCCTCGCTCAACACGCAGCTCGCCCACGTGCAGCTCCCGCCCCTCTGGGCCGAGGAGCTGGGGCTGATGGGGGAGGGGCAGCTGGCGCTCACGCAGCACCTCGATTTCCTCTTCAACCGCGGCCTGCGGCGCTCGATGTGGATTCGCGCCGACCACCCGCAGGCCGGCGGGGTCCGCGGCTGCCCACCGCGCCCGCTCGGCGACGCGCACCCCCGCCTCCCGCTCCCGGCGGCGCGCCTCGCGCGCCTCAGCGGGCTCTGGCTAGCGAGTCCGTTCTTGCCCACGGACGACGCGGGCCTCTCGTTCGCGCACCGCCACACGGGGCAGCGCCACGAGGTGCGCGACCCCCTCCTGCGCGCCGCGCTGCTCATCTTGGGCGCCGCGTGGCCTCAGCAGCTCTCGGGGCGCGAGTGCGCGGAGCAGGCGTGCGCGCTGCACGAGATGCTCACGGGCGAGCGCGTGGCGCTCAGCGCCCTCGAGAGGCCCGTGGAGCTCGGCCTCTTCTTTGAGCTCATCGCGCCGCCCATGAGCGCCCACCTCCCCCTGCCCCCGGCGCCGCCCACGCCGGCGGGCGCCCCGCCGCGGGCGCTGGCGCACCTGCTCGGGAGCGAGGGCGGCGAGGGCGGCGAGGGCGGCGAGGGCGGCGAGGGCGGCGAGGGCGGCGAGGGCGGCGAGTGGCGCGAGGTCACCTGCGCGCACCACTTCACCACCCTCTGCTCCCCGCTCCTCGCCGCGCTGCTCGGTCACATGACGGGGGAGGAGGGCTGGGGCGCGCTGGCGGCGCGGGCGCGGGCGCTCGTGGCGGGGCGCCCGGCGCTGGCGCGGGCGTCGGCGCGGGCGGGCGCGGCGCGCGCCTGGGGCGTCTCCTCCTTGAGCCACCTCGCCCCGCTCGATATGATGGAGGCGCTCGCGCGCGAGGCGCACGAGCTCGCGCTCCTCCGATGAGCCCCTCCCCCCACAGGAGTCTCCCATGCCCCGCCCCGCTCCGCGCCCCGCCGCGCCCGCCCCCTCAACGCCGCCGATGACCGCGCTCTCGGCGCCCCTCCCCCGCCGCGCCCCGCCGCGCCCCGCCGCGCCCGCCGCGCCGCGCCCCGCTGTGCGCCCAAGGGCGCTCACGGCGATTTTGCTGACGACGCTCGCGGGGGCGCAGGTCGGGGCGTGGGGCTGCGTGGACCCCATCGCCACGCCCGCGGAGGGGGCGGGGGGCAGCGCGCAGAGCGGGGCGCAGGGCGGGGCGGGGGTGGGCGTCATCGGCGGCG
>VGTA01000443.1 GCA_016874875.1 Deltaproteobacteria bacterium
CTTCCCCGCCCCCCCCCCTAGGCGCCCCGCCTCCAGCGCCGCCGCCGCCCCCGCCGCCCCCCCGCCCACCACGAGGAGGCGCGGCCTCACGCCCGCCCCCGCGCCTCCGCCCGCGCCTCCGCCCGCGCCTCCGCCCGCGCCGCGTGGTGCGCCACCGTGGGCGGCAGGACGTCGCCGCGCGCCTGCAGGTCGAGGGCGGCGGGGTAGGCGCGGTAGAAGGCGCGGCACTCCCGCGCGAGCGTAGCGCGGAGGTCGTCGGTGAGCGTGACCACGGGCGCGTCGGGGAGGGCGTCGAGCAGGCGCGTGAGCAGCGCGCCGTGGAGGGGGGGCTGCCGCGGGACCCACTCGCGCAGGAGGGGGGCGCTGACGCGCTGCGGCAGCGACCCGAGGATTCCGCGGTCGTTCTGGTCGTGCACCAGCAGCCCCGAGCTCGTCCCGCGGTCGAGCAGGAGCACCTGCAGGAAGTAGGCGCTGTGGTAGGCCAGCTGCGCCGCGCGCTGCTCCTCGGTCGCCTCGCGCGGAGCGCCCGCGCGCTCGAGCGCGCTTGAGAGAATCGAGAGATACACGTCGACCACCCGCGCCCCGAACCCCGCCGCCAGCCGCGCGTCCCCCTCCGCGTCCCCGGTGCTCCACTGCTCAAGATAAAAGTGCGCCACCCCGCGGCGGCGGCCGAGGCTGGGGATCTCAAAGTACTGGTCGCCCTGCGCCAGCGCGTAGGCGCGCCACTGCGGGGCGAGGGCGCCGAGACTCTCCAGCACCTCCCCCACGAAGCGCGCGCGGTCCTCCTCGCGCGGCAGCGACGGGTTGAGGTCCGCCATCAGCCGCCACCCGCCCCCCTCCCCCGCCCGCAGCTCCGTCCAAGAGACGTGCGTGTGCAGCGACGGCGCCGCGGGGTGCGCCGGGTGGACGATGCACGAGAGCGCGGTGGCGGAGGAGAGCGCCTTGGCGGGCTGGTCGTCGTAGTGGACGCACGACACGTTGAGCGAGCCCCGATTCAGCAGCCCCCCGTCAAACGGCGCCCGCTCATGCCCGCCGTAGCGCCACCCCCCCCCGTGCGCCCCCTCGTCGCGCAGCCACTCCGCGCGCGCGAGCGGCGCGCCGTCGCCGAGGCGCGCGGAGAGGGCGTCGAGGCCGGCGCGGAAGCGCTCCTGAAGGGCGGTGAGCTGCGCGAGCACCTCTCGGGCGCGTGGGGAGCGGGGGGGCGTCATCTCTGGCATGAGCGCGACTCGTCTCTGCTCGGCGGAGCGATGGGGAGGGGCGGGGGGGTGAAGAGGGCGCACATGTCTTATTTTAGAGATTGAGTAGCCGCAAAGATTGTCTTAAATTCTGATCTTCTGAAGTCACGCCCCACCCCACCCCACGCCGCCGCCCCCCTCAGAACGCCGCGAGCCCCGTCTGCGCCCGCCCCAAGATCAGCGCGTGGATGTCATGCGTCCCCTCATACGTGTTCACCACCTCGAGATTCACGAGGTGGCGCGCCACGCCGAACTCATCGGAGATGCCGTTGCCGCCCAGCATATCGCGGGCGAGGCGGGCGACGTCGAGGGCCTTACCGCAGCTGTTGCGCTTCATGAGCGAGGTGATCTCCACGGCGGCGCTGCCCTCGTCCTTCATACGCCCGAGGCGCAGGCAGCCCTGGAGTCCGAGCGTGATCTCCGTCTGCATATCCGCGAGCTTCTTCTGGATCAGCTGGTTGGCGGCGAGGGGCTTACCGAACTGCTTGCGGTCGAGGGTGTACTGGCGCGCCGTGTGCCAGCAGAACTCCGCGGCGCCGAGGGCGCCCCAGGCGATGCCGTAGCGGGCGCTGTTGAGGCAGGTGAAGGGGCCCTTGAGCCCGCGGACCTCCGGGAAGGCGTTCTCCGCCGGGCAGAACACCCCGTCCATGACGATCTCGCCGGTGATGGAGGCGCGCAGGCCCACCTTGCCGTGGGTGGCGGGGGCGCTCAGCCCCGCCCAGCCCCGCTCGAGCACAAAGCCGCGGATGGCGCCCTGCTCGTCCTTGGCCCACACCACAAAGACGTCGGCGATGGGGCTGTTGGTGATCCACATCTTGCTCCCCGTGAGCAGATAGCCCCCGTCCACGCGCTGGGCGCGCGAGGCCATGGAGGCGGGGTCGGAGCCGTGGTCGGGCTCGGTGAGCCCAAAGCAGCCCACCCACTCCCCCGTGGCGAGCTTGGGGAGGTACTTGCGCCTCGTCTCCTCGTTGCCGAACTCGTAGATGGGCAGCATCACCAGCGAGCTCTGCACGCTCATCATCGAGCGGTAGCCCGAGTCCACGCGCTCCACCTCGCGCGCGATGAGCCCATAGCACACGTAGTTGAGCCCCGCGCCGCCATACTCCTCGGGGAGGGTGGCGCCGAGCAGCCCGAGGGCGCCCATCTCGTGAAAGATCTCGCGGTCGGTGCGCTCGTAGCGAAACGCCTCGAGGACGCGCGGGGCGAGCTTGCCCTGGCAGTAGTCGCGCGCGGCGGCCTGCACGGCGCGCTCGTCGGGGGTGAGCTGCTCGCTGAGGAGGAGGGGATCGTCCCAGTGGAAGGTCGCCTTGGGTGCCATACGGGGGGGTCCTGTCGCGTGCGCTATGGGGGAGTTGGGTGGGGAGAAGACAGAGTGGGGAGAAGACACAGAGTATGAATCGAAGGGCGCCGCCGCACAAGCCACCGCACAAGCCGCCGCGCGCCGCGCGCGCAGCACAAGCGCAACACCCCAGCAGAGACCGCCGGCTAGGGGACACCCTCATCGCTCAAGACAAACCCCTCATCGAGCAGCCGCAGCGTCCGTTGCGCCTCCTGCGGCACGAGCGGCGCGCGGCTCCGAATCGCCACCAGGGGGCCGCGCGCCACGAGGCGGCGGACAGCGGTGAGGTAGGCGCCGGAGGGCCACTCGATCACGGTGAAGCTCTGCGATTCGATGATGCGCTCGTTGAGCCTGCGCGCGCGCGCCAAATCGAGGTTGGGATTCATGTGCGCGTAGAGCGCCTCGTAGTCGAACTGGCTCGCGTTCTCCACGCGGAGCGTGACGGTGAGCGCGGGCAGCGCCTCCTCGGCGACGACGTCGTCTGCTGCGCAGCCAGAGAGCGCCCAGAGCGCCCAGAGCGCCCAGAGCGCCCAGAGCGCCCAGAGCGCCCAGAGCGCCCAGGGCGCCCGGGGGGCGACGGGGGCGCGCGCGGCGGGGGCGCGGGGCGGGCGGAGGAGGTGGAGGGGGGGGGTAGGCACGCGGCGTCTCCTCTCAGCGTGACCAGCGATAGATGAGGTGCAGGCTCACCGACCACGCGAGCAGCGCGAGCCGGTCCACGAGGACGCGCTCCCGCGAGCAGCTCAGCGCGCCGCACACCTCCGCTCCTCTAAACTCAACCGGCTCGCGCAGGGCGATCGCGGGCGTCCACTCCAGCGACGCCGCGCCGCCCACCCCCCAGCGCCCCCACAAGACTCGCGCCACCCCCACGGCGCGCGCCGCGCCGAGCCACGACCACGACCACTCGTCGTTCACCCGCACCCCGCCCAGCTCGCTGTGCGTCCAGCGCAGCGAGAGCGGCCGCCAGTCCGCGCCGAGCTCCGCGTGCGCCTCTAGGCTCGGCGTGGGCCGCAGGCGCCACTGGTAGCCGCCCCAGGCCCCCAGCGAGGCGCTGAGGAGGGTGAGGGAGTAGCTGTTGTTGAGGCGGCAGTCCCCAAAGCTCCCCACCAGCTCCCCGTCGGGCTCAAAGCGCTGGCACACCACATCCACGAGCTCCCCGCGCCCTCGGTTGGGCGAGGAGACGGGCCGCTCGAGGTCGCTGAGGTCGCTGCTGACCAGCCCCACGCCGCCGGCGGGCGACCACTGCCAGCCCCCGCGCGGGTCGCTGTAGAGCGAGAGGCTGAGGGTGCTGAGGGAGGCGGCGCCCTGCGCCACGCGCCCCTCGGTGAAGGAGCCCTCGCGCGCGCTCGCGCTGAGGAGGGCGGCGCCCGTGGAGAGGGTGAGCTCTGCGCCGTCCACCGTCTCCCACCACGCCCTGAGCCGCTCGCGCCACCAGGGCCCCTCGGGGGGCGGGGGGGCGGGGGCGGGGGCGGGGGGGGCGGCGGGGGCCGTGAGCGGCGGG
>VGTA01000444.1 GCA_016874875.1 Deltaproteobacteria bacterium
CGCGCCCCTCCACCCCACGAGCGGCCCCCCATGACCATCGAGCAGGCCGTCGCCGCCCTCTGCGCCCACCTCGAGGCTGAGCGCGTCTCGCTCGAGCAGCTCTACTACCTCTTGGAGTATGAGCTCGAGGCGCTCCGGGACATGAATCGCGACCGGATCAATGAGCTCAACCAGTACAAGCTGCAGCTGCTCCAGTCCCACCAAGACCTGCTCGGCGCCCGCGCCTACTACCTCGCCCCCTTCACCCCGCCCACAGGCGAATCCCCCACCCTCGCGTACATCTGCTACCACCTCCCCTACCAGCTCAGCGCCTACATACAACCTTACCAGGAGGCGCTGAAATCGCTTGCATTAGCGATTAAAGCGAGTCAGGCTCGAAACCAAGAATTCGCGCGAACAGCGCAGCAAGTCATACGAGCTACTCGCAAGCGGTTAGAGGACGTCGCTGACCCTGAAATCCAACAGCAGAAGACCTACACCGCCAAGGGTAAGATGAGTATCCAGGTCCCGCGCGGGCGTGGATATGGAAAGGGATAGCGCAAAATGGGGTTAAACTACGCACTCTTGAATGGCGCGAGCGGCATGCGGGCCACTCAGACAGCCATCAACACCGTGAGCCACAACCTGGCGAACTCGGAGACGGAGGGCTACAGCCGCCAGCGCGTCTTTATGAGCTCTCAGCCTGGCTCCGCCAGCGACCCGAGTCGCGGCGGGCGCGGCGCCACCATCGAGAAGGTGACGCGCGTCAGCGACCGCTTCGTCAGCGAGCAGGTCCGCCGTGACCGCAACCTCCTCGGCTTCTTTACGAGCCGCGAGCAGGCGCTGCAGTCGCTCGAGTCAGTGTACTCGGAGGACATCGCCCCGAGCATCAACACGGGGTTCGACAGCTTCTTCAACAACCTCCGCGACCTCACGCGCGACCCCGCCAACCGCGGCGCGCGCGCGCAGTTCCTCTCGGGGGCGCAGGGGATCGTGGACGTGTTCCGCAACGTCCACGAGGACCTCCGCCGCCTCCAGATCGGCATCGACCAAGACCTCGCCGGGCGCCTCGGGGAGGTCAACGACCTCGCCGCGCGAATCGCGCAGCTCAACACCGAGGTGGTGGCGGCGGGGGGCGCCAGCCTCGATTTTGAGGACAAGCGCGACCAGGCGATCCGCCGCCTCAGCGAGCTCGTGTCGGTCAGCGTGGTGGAGCAGGGCACCGGCAGCGTGCACGTGCAGCTCGACGGCGTGGGCACCATCGTGCAGGACGGCCTCTCCGCCGAGATCAAGACCCTGCCCGACCCCGCCAACCGCCGCGTGGCGCGCGTGGTGCTCACCGGCATCGGCGCCGCTGAGGCGCGCGACGTGACCGACAAGATCACGCGCGGCGAGGTGGGCGGCCTGCTCGCGCTCCGCGACCAGACCATCGGCGCCCTGCTCACCGACATCAACGCGCTCGCACAGGAGTTCTCCGACGCGCTCAACGCGCAGCACGCCGCCGGTTTCGACCTCAACGGCGACCGCGGGCAGGCGCTCTTCACCTTTAAGGACCCCGCCGGCGACCCCGCCGCCAACATTCAGGTGAGCGCCGCCGTCGCCGCCAACACGGACCTCCTCGCCATCTCGTCGAGCGCCCTCCGCGACCCCGTCACCGGCGCCGTCACCGCCGGCGTGCCCGGCGACGCCCTCAACGGCATCGCCATGACCGACCTGCAGTACATGACGCGCACCGCCATCGCGGGCGTGCAGGCGGGCAGCACCTACACCGGGCGCGTGCAGGTGGGCGGCTCCTACAACGCCTCCATCGGCTCCACCCCCGTCACCCTCACCGCCGTCTCCGGCGGCGCCCCCGGCGCGGTCACCTTCCGCGTGGACGGCCTCCCCGCGGCTGCGGGCGTCGAGGACAACGGCGGCGTGGGCTACTCCGTGGCGCAGGTGAACACCCTCCTGAGCTCCCTCGGCGTCAACCTCAACCTCGACGTCAACGGCTCCTCCTTCACGGCGGGGGACCGGGTCAACCTCGACCTCGTGACGCGCCCCTCCACCTTCAACCGCAAGGTCGCCGAGACGCTGCAGTTCGTGGGGCAGACCGCTAAGTTCAACTACGAGCAGGCCGACATCCACGTCAACCGCCTGCAGCAGTCCGAGAAGCTCATGGAGTCGGTGGTGGGCGTGAGCATCGACGAGGAGCTCTTGGACCTCACGCGCTTTGAGAAGCAGTTCGCCGCCAACGGCAAGGTCATCCAGACGGTCAACGAGCTGATGGACAGCATCCTGCAGCTCGTCGGTTAAGGAGGAGCGACGCCATGAGAATCACCGACAAGATCCGCTACAACGCCACCCGCGGCGACCTCACGCGCCTGCACAACCGCAGCATGAAGCTCTACAAGGAGCTCAGCAGCGGCAAGCGCGTCAACCGCCCCTCCGACGACCCCTTCAGCGCGCTGCAGTCCTCGAGCCTCACCACGCACCAGCGCCAGCTCGAGCAGTTCTCGCGCAACCTCGACACGGCGCGCATCCAGCTCTACGCCGCCGACAACGCCCTCAACCAGGCCGTGGGCGTCATCACCGAGGCGCGCACCACCACCCTCTCCGCCGTGAGCGTGGTGGGCGACAAGGACAGCCGCCGCGTGATGGCCGACACCGTCGGGCAGCTCAAGGAGCAGATGTTCAACCTCGCCAACAGCCGCGTGGGCGACACCTTCATCTTCGGCGGCTTCCAGAGCACCCAGCGCCCCTACACCCGCGACGCCGTCACGGGCGTGGTGAGCTACCGCGGGGACGACGGGGCGATGAAGGTGGAGGTGGGCGAGGGCACGCTGCAGGAGACCACCCTCAAGGGCTCCGTGGTCTTTGGGGGCGGCTCGTCGGTGGCGACCCGCTCGGCGGCGTCCACCTACACGGGCCTGCCCACCGTGGTGGGGCAGTACGACGGCTCCCTCGGCAACGTGCGCGTTAAGGTGGAGGCCATGACCGCCGGCGCGCCCAACGCCGCCTCCTTCCGCGTGTCCTTTGACGGCGGACTGACCTTTGACGACAACGGCGGCGCGGGCTACTCCCTAGAGCAGCTCAACGAGTCGACCCCGGCCGTGGGGCCCCTCCGCGCCCTCGGCGTGCAGCTCCGCCTCGCCGAGAACGAGACGAGCTTCAGCCCCGGCGACAGCGTGGAGCTGCTCCTAACCACGGGCGCCGGCGAGGACGTCTTCTCGCTCCTCGATGAGCTCGAGCTGGCCCTCCGCGAGGCCGACGACATCGCCAAGGTGGGCGCCGTGGACTACGACGGCAACGGAATCGCCGACGCGCAGGACCTGCAGGACGCCATGCAGGCGGTGATCAGCGCCAACACGCCGAGCGCCGCCAACCCCATTCAGAATCCGCTCGTGGGGGCGGAGCTGGACTTCTTTGTGCGCCAGGCGCGCGACAAGCGCTTTGAGCAGCTCGTGGACTCGCGCCTCCAGCGCCTCCTCGGCCGCCTCGACAAGGCGCTGTCGCAGGTCTCCGACCAGCAGAGCGTGGTGGGCCTGGGCCTCAACAAGGTGGAGAGCGCCGAGTCGGCCAACCTGTTCTTGCAGGAGCAGGTGATCACCACCAAGGCGCGCTTTGAGGATTCGGATTTCACGGAGGCCGTGAGCGAGATGAACCTCGTGGAGACGGCGCTGCAGGCGGCGACCAGCACCACGAGCCGCGTCCTGCAGGGCATCTCGCTCCTCGACTATCTGCGCTGAGCCGCCCTCCCAGAGTCGCCCGCCTTGGTCTGCGCGGGTTGACTCTCGCCGCCCTCCTCGCGTATCACGGGGGCTTGTCGGCGCAGGTGCGCCCCTCTACGCGCAAGACGAGGAGAGAGAGTGCTCACGCTAACACGCAAGGCGGGGGAGTCGATCCGCATCGGCGATGACATCTGTATTTTCATCAAGGAGGTCAAGGGGCGGCAGGTGCGAATCGGCATCAGCGCCCCTAAGGACGTGTATGTGTGCCGCGAGGAGCTGTTCCTGAAGATTCAGGAGGCCAACCTCGCCGCGCGCGTCTCCGCCGCGCAGCTGGACCCCGAGGAGGAGGCGAGCGCCCTGGCGGCGATGGGCTCGCTGATG
>VGTA01000445.1 GCA_016874875.1 Deltaproteobacteria bacterium
CCCCCGCCCGCCTCCCCTACCGCCCCCCCGCCGCCGTGTCGCTCTAGCCGCCGCCCCCGCCGCCCCCGCCGCCCCCGCCGCCCCCGCCGCCCCGCCGCCCCGCCGCCCCCCGGAGTCCCAGGAGCCCCCATGAACAGCTCGCGCCACACCCCCCTTAGTCCCGCCGGCTCCCCTCTGCACCACGACGCCCTCCACGACAGCGCCCTGCGCCACGTCACCGGCGAGGCGCTCTACGTGGACGACCTCCCCGAGCCGCCCCGCACGCTCGTGGGCTGGCCCGTCACGGCGCGGGTGGCGCGCGGGCGAATCACGCGGCTCGACGTGGAGGCGGCGCGCGCCGCGCCGGGGGTGCGGGCGGTCCTCACCGCCGCGGACGTGCCCGGGGTCAACGACGTCTCGCCCTTTAGCCACGACGAGCCCCTGCTCGCCGCCGGCGAGGTGTTCGCCGTGGGGCAGGTGATCGCCCTGGTGGTGGGCGAGAGCTACGACGCCTGCCGCGCCGGGGCGGCGCGCGTGGTCGTTGAGGTGGAGCCCCTGCCGGCGCTCCTCACCATCGAGGCGGCGGAGGCGGCGGGGAGCTACCACGGGACTCCCCACTTTATGCGCCGCGGCGACGTGGACGCCGCCCTCGCCGCCGCCCCCGTCCGCCTGTCGGGGGAGGTGCGGACGGGCGGGCAAGAGCACTTCTACCTAGAGACGCACGCCGCCCTCGTGGTCCCGCAGGAGCTCAACCACCTCCTGGTGCACTCCTCCACGCAGCACCCCAGCGAGGTGCAGGCCAAGGTGGCGGAGGTGCTCGGCCTCTCGCGCTCGGCGGTGGTGGTGGAGGCGCGGCGCATGGGCGGCGGCTTTGGGGGCAAGGAGACGCAGGCCGCCCACGTGGCCTGCCTCGCCGCCCTCGCCGCCGCCCGCCTCCGCCGCCCCGTCAAGCTCTGCCTCAACCGCGACCAGGACATGGTCATGACGGGCAAGCGCCACCCCTTTGTGTCGCGCTATGAGGCGGGCTTTAGCGCGCAGGGCGACCTCCTCGCCCTGCGCGTGCGCGCCGTGTCGGACGGCGGGTGGGCGGCGGACCTGTCGGGGGCGATTCTCGACCGCTGCCTGTTCCACCTCGACGGCGCCTACTACATCCCCGCGCTCGAGTTTGAGGGGCGCGTCGCCAAGACGCACCTCGCCTCCAACACCGCCTTCCGCGGCTTTGGCGGCCCGCAGGGGGCGGCGGTGATCGAGGAGGTGCTGCACCGCGCCGCCGAGCGCCTCGGGCTCGACCCGGCGGCGGTGCAGCGCCGCAACTTCTATGGCGAGGCGCCGCGCGACCACACCCCCTACCATCAGCGCGTGGAGGGCGACCGCTCCGCGCGCGTCTTTGATGAGCTCACGGCGCGCGCCCGCTACGCCGAGCGGCGCGCGGAGGTCGAGGCGTGGAACGCGCGCCACAGGTGGCAGAAGCGCGGCATCGCCTACCAGCCCGTGAAGTTCGGCATCTCCTTCACCGCCAGCCACCTCAACCAGGCCGGCGCGCTCGTGCTCATCTACGCCGACGGCGGCGTGCAGATCAACCACGGGGGCACCGAGATGGGGCAGGGGCTCCACGCCAAGATGCTCGCCGTCGCCGCCCACGAGCTCGGCCTGCGCGCTGAGCAGGTGCGCGTGATGCACACGAGCACCGACAAGGTCCCCAACACCTCCGCCACCGCCGCCTCGAGCGGCTCCGACCTCAACGGGCAGGCGGTGGCGGCGGCGTGCGTGACCCTCCGCGAGCGCCTCCGCCCGGTGGCGGCGCGCCTGCTGCGCTGCGCGGAGGCGGACGTGCGCTTTGAGGGCGGCCGCGCCTCTGACGTCGCGCGCCCCGACCGCGCCGTCCCCTTTGAGGAGGTCACGCAGGCCGCCTACATGGCGCAGGTGTCGCTCTCGGCGGCGGGCTTCTACCGCACCCCCGACGTCCACTATGACCGCGCGGCGGGGCGCGGCAGGCCCTTTCACTATTTCGCCTACGGGGGCGCGGTGGTGGAGGTGGAGCTCTCGACGCTCACGGGGGAGCACCGCGTGACGCGCGTGGACGTCCTCCACGACGCCGGGCGCTCGCTGATTCCCTCCATCGACGTCGGGCAGGTGGAGGGCGGCTTCGTGCAGGGGCTCGGCTGGCTCACGCGCGAGGAGCTGGTGTGGTCGCCCGAGGGGCACCTCAAGACGCACTCCCCCGACACCTACAAGATCCCCGCCCTCGGCGACGCGCCGCGCGCGTTCCACGTGGCGCTGCTCACCGACGCGGCGCAGGAGGGGGTGATCCACGGCAGCAAGGCGGTGGGCGAGCCGCCCTTCCTGCTGGCGATCGGCGTGCTCGGGGCGCTGCGCCACGCGCTGCAGAGCGCCCGCGGCGGCGCTGAGCTCGCCGCCCTCGACGCCCCGTGCACCCCCGAGCGGATTCTGCGCGCCCTCGCGACGCCGCCGGGGGCGTGAGCGGGCGGCGTATTCTAGGGAGCGCGCAGGCGCGCGTTGCGCCTCCGCTTGTCCCGCGCTAGAGTGCAACGCCTTGGAGGCTCCTGAGTCCCTTGCGCGAGCCCCTCCCCCCGACACCGCGAGTGAGTATGAGCGCCCTCAACGCGAGCCCGTTGCACCTGATCGCGGGTCTCATCAACGCCCCACTGTTCCACCGCGACGTCCGCCGCCCGCCCCCCGAGGTGACGATGCAGTGCATCCGCCTGATGGCGCAGCTCGGCAGGGATGAAGAGTTTGCCTATCGCGTGAACTCGGAGATGATGAGCTTCTTGTCACAGACCTCGGCGCAGCTCGACGACGCAGCCTATGTGCGCACGGTACGCTACTTCACCCGCCAGCTCCAGACGGTGATCAAGGGGCAAGACCTCATCTGGGGCGCGATCGCGCACGTGATGGTGAGCATGGCCGCGCGCTTCACGGTGGGGGAGGAGCGCGAGGTGTGGGCGCGCCTGTGCGGGCTGCTCTTTGATGTTTTTCACGAGTGCGAGCTGATTCCCCCCGAGCAGGCCGCGCGCCTCACCGAGCAGACGCGCCTCGGCGGCGCGGCGGGCGCGGCGGGCCCGGCGAGCCCGAGCCCCGAGGAGGGCGAGCGGCTCACGGAGCGCCTAGCGGAGGCGGAGCGCGCGCGCAGTGAGGAGAACCGCGCGCTGAGTCTGCTCGGCGGCGGGGAGCTCGAGCTGCAGGAGCGCCTGCGCCGGGCGGCGCGGGCGCGGGGCGGGCATTGAGCGTCCCGCTCGGCGACCCGCTCGGCGACCCGCCCGGCGACCCGCTCGGCGACCCGCTCGGCGACCCGCTCTGCGCCGGCGTGGTGGAGCTCGTGGCGCAGGCGAGCGCCCTCATCATGGCGCACTACGCGCGGCGAGCTGAGGGCGAGGGGGGCTACGCGCTCAAGGAGGACGCCTCCCCCGTCACCGCCGCCGACGAGGAGGCCAACGCGCTGCTGGTGGCGGGCCTGCGCGCGCTCACCCCCCACGTCCCCATCATCGCCGAGGAGAGCGCCGCCGCGGGCGACCTCCCCCCCCTCGCCGCCCTCGCCGCCGCGCCGCGCCTGTGGCTCGTGGACCCGCTCGACGGCACCAAGGAGCTCCTCGCGCGCAACGGCGAGTTCACCGTCAACGTGGCGCTCATAGAGGGGGAGGCGCCGGCGCTAGGAGTGGTGGGGTGCCCTGCGCTGGGGGTGGTGTATGTGGGGCGGGCGGGCGCGGGCGCGGCGCGCGCCCCCCTTTGGCCTGCGGGGGGCGCCCCGCGCCCCTGGGTCCCCGTCGCGCCCCGCCGCCCCCCCACGCCCCCCTCCTGCGTGGTGAGCCGCTCCCACCCCTCCGCTTGGCTCGCCGCCCTCCTCGCCGGCGCCCCCCCCGTGGCCCAGCGCTCCCTCGGCAGCGCCCTCAAGCTCTGCGCCCTCGCCGAGGGCGACGCGGACGTGTATCCGCGCGAGGGCGTGGGCATCAAGGCGTGGGACGTGGCGGCGGCGCACGCGGTGCTGTGGGCGGCGGGGGGGGAGGTGTGGCGCCTTGAGGGCGCTGGGGGCGCTGGGGGCGCTGGGGGCGCTGGGGGCGCTGGGGGCGCT
>VGTA01000446.1 GCA_016874875.1 Deltaproteobacteria bacterium
CTCCACGGCGGGCGCGGGCGCAGGCGCAGGCTCCACGGCGGGCGCAGGCGCAGGCGCGGGGGCAGGAGCCGCCTCAACAGCGGGGGCAGGCGCGGGGGCGGGCTCCACGGCGGGCGCAGGCGCGGGGGCAGGAGCCGCCTCAACGGCGGGCGCGGGCGCGGGCGCGGGCGCGGACTCAACGGCGGGCGCGGGCGCAGGCGCGGGGGCAGGAGCCGCCTCAAGGGCGGGCGCGGGCGCGGGCGCGGGCGCAGGCTCAACGGCGGGCGCGGGCGCGGGCGCAGGCTCAACGGCGGGCGCGGGCGCGGGCGCGGGCTCCACGGCGGGCGCGGGCGCCGGCGCCGGCGCGGGCTCCGCCGCGGGGGCGGGCGTGGGGGGAATCACGGCGGGGGCGGGGGGCGCCGCCGTGGCGGGCGCCGTGGCGGCCTCGTCGAGGTCGGAGAGGTCGGGGCCGCGCGTGGACGACAGGACCGCGAGCGTCAGACTCGTGATCATGAAGAGGCCGGCGAAGACGGAGGTGGTGGTCCCGAGCACGTCAGCGGTGGAGGACGAGCGGGCGACGCCCTGCAGGCCCCCGCCGAACGCGCCGCTCACGCCGCCGCCCTTGCCAGACTGCAACAGCACCACGAGAATTAAGAAGATGCACACGATGACGTGAATAACGCTCACAAAGCCCATAGCGTGAGGGTTCCTTTGCCCCGGAGGGGAGCGATCAAGAGGTCTTAGGGGAGGCGCGCGCCCTGGGAGGCGGCGCGCAGGATGTCGAGGAAGCCGGCGGCCTTGAGGCTGGCGCCGCCCACCAGCGCGCCGTCGATGTCGGGCTGCGCCATCAGCGCCGCGGCGTTGTCGGCCTTGACGCTGCCGCCGTACTGGAGGCGCACCTGCGCCGCCACGCCCGCGCCAAAGCGCTCCGCGAGGCGCGCGCGGATGGCGCGGTGCACCTCCTGCGCCTGCTCGGGGGTGGCGGTGCGGCCCGTGCCGATCGCCCAGACGGGCTCGTAGGCGCAGATGGAGGCGGCGGCCTCCTCGGGGCGCAGGGCGCTGAAGGCGGCGTCGAGCTGGCCGAGCGTCACGGCGAGGGTGCGCCCCGCCTCGCGCTCCGCGAGCGTCTCGCCCACGCACAGGATGGGCGTCAGCCCGTGGTCGTGCGCGGCGCGCGCCTTCTTGGCCACCCCAGCGTCGGTCTCGCCGAACAGCTGGCGGCGCTCGCTGTGGCCGATGATCACGTAGCGGCAGCCCACCCCCTTGAGCTGCGCCGGGCTCGCCTCGCCCGTAAAGGCGCCGGCGGCCTCCCAGTGGGTGTCCTGCGCGCTCAGCCCCACGCGCGAGCCGCGCAGCGCCTGCGCCACCGCCCCGAGGTAGGGGGCGGAGGGCGCCACGCCCACCTCCACGCCGCCCGGGGCGCGCTCCGCGACGTCGCGCGCGAGGGTGACGGCCTCGTCGAGGGACAGGTGCATTTTCCAGTTGCCGACGACGACGGGCAGGCGCGCGCTCATGGGGTGACCTCAGGGGGGGTGGCGAGAGGGGGCGCGCGACGCACGCGCGCGGCTCTGCTTCTACAGATATACACCACCCGTGTCATCGACAATCGCGCCGCGCGCCCCGTTTTTTTCAGCCCGCGCCCCCCCCCGCGCCGCCCCCGCGCCTCCTCAGCGGCGCCGCGGCCCCGCCGCCGCGTCCGCCGCGCGGCGCGCCGCCAGCGCCGCGTGGCGACGCACCACCGCCTCCACCCCCGGCAGCGCCTTGCCCTCCAAGAACTCCAGACTCGCCCCGCCCCCGGTGGAGATGTGGTCGATTCGCGCCGCCACCCCGCTCTCGTTGGCGGCGCGCGCGGAGTCGCCCCCGCCCACAACCGTGTAGCCCTCTGAGGCGGCGAACGCCTCCGCGATGGCGAAGGTGCCGCTGGCGAGCGCGGGCCACTCAAAGACGCCCATGGGGCCGTTCCAGAGCAGCGTGCGCCCGCCGGCGATGGCGGCGCGGAAGCGCGCCTCGGTGTCGGGGCCGATGTCGAGCCCCAGCAGCCCGTCCGGAATCGACCGCCCCGCCACCACCTCCACGGCGGCGTCGCGGCTAAAGGAGGCGGCGCAGCGGTGGTCGGAGGGCAAGAGGAGCTCCGTCCCCCGCGCCGCGGCGAGGGCGAGCAGCTCGCGCGCCGTGTCGAGGTGGTCCGCCTCCACCCGGCTCGCCCCCACCGCGTAGCCCTGCGCCGCGAGGAACGTGTAGGCCATCGCCCCGCCCACGAGCACCTTCTCCGAGCGCGGAATCAGCGAGCGGAGGACCTCGATCTTGTCGCTCACCTTGGCGCCGCCGAGCACGGAGACCAGCCCGGCGCGCGGGGCGTTGAGGACGCGGCTGAGCGCCTTCACCTCCGCCGCCATGAGGAAGCCGAGGGCGGCGTCGCCCTCCACAAAGTCCGCCACCCCGGCCGTGCTCGAGTGCGCGCGGTGGGCGGCGCCGAAGGCGTCGTTGACGTAGACGTCGGCGAGGGCGGCCAGCTCGCGCGAGAGCGCCTCGCTGTTCTTCTCCTCGCCGGTGTGGAAGCGGATGTTCTCGAGGAGCAGCACCTCCCCGGCGCGCAGGCTCTGCGCGAGGCGCGCGGGCCCCTCGCCGATGGGGCGGTCGGTGAGCAGCACCTCGCGGCCGAGGTGCCCGGCGAGCACCTCGCCCACCGGCGCTAGCGACAGCGACTCGTCGGGCCCCTTGGGGCGCCCGAGGTGACTCACCAAGATCAGCTTGGCGCCCGCGCGGAGGGCGTACTCGATGGTGGGCAGGGCGGCGACCACGCGCGTCTCGTCCGCCACGCGCCCGCCCTCGAGCGGCACGTTGAAGTCCACGCGGACCATCACGCGCTTGCCGGAGAGCTGCAGGTCAGGGCTGTCGATGAGGGGGAACTCAGCGCTCATACCAGCACCTCAGAGGCCGAGCAGGCGGCGGGTGAGGTCCACCATGCGGCAGCTGAAGCCCCACTCGTTGTCGTACCAGCTGAGCACCTTGACGAGGTTGCCCGCCATCACCGACGTGTTGTGGGAGTCCACGATGGAGCTGCGCGAATCGCCAATAAAGTCGCTGCTCACCAGCTCCTCGTCGTCAAAGCCGAGGATGCCCTTGAGCGCGCCCTCGCTGGCCTCCTTGAGCGCCGCGTTCACCGCCTCCGCCGTCACCGCCTCGCGCGTGCGGACCACCACGTCCACCAGCGACACGTCGGGCGTGGGCACGCGCACGGCGATGCCGTCGAGCTTGCCCTTGAGGTGCGGGAGCACGAGCCCGATGGCGGCGGCGGCGCCCGTGGTGGAGGGAATCATGGAGAGGGCGGCGGCGCGGGCGCGGCGCTTGTCGGAGTGGGGGAGGTCGAGCAGGCGCTGGTCGTTGGTGTAGCTGTGGATGGTCGTCATCATCCCGTGCTCCACGCCGAATCGCTCGTCGAGCACCTTGATGACGGGCGCGAGGCAGTTGGTGGTGCAGGAGCCGTTGGAGACCACCTTGTGGACGGCGGGGTCGAGCTTGTCGTCGTTGACGCCCATCACCACCGTCAGGTCCACGTCCTTGGCGGGGGCGCTGATGATGACGTGGGTGGCGCCGGCGTGGATGTGCGCCAGGGCGTCCGCCTTGTTGCGGAACACGCCCGTGCACTCCATCACCAGCTCCACGCCGTACTGCGCCCAGTTGAGCTTGGCGGGGTCGCGGTGCGCCGTGACCGCCACGAAGCGCCCGTCCACCGAGACGCCGCCCTCTACCACCTGCACATCGGCGTTGAACTTGCGGTGCACCGAGTCGTACTTGAGGAGGTGGGCGAGCATGGCGGGGTCGGTGAGGTCGTTGATCGCTACCACCTCGACGTCCTGCTGGCCATTGAGGATGCGGAAGACCTGGCGCCCGATGCGCCCAAAGCCGTTGATGGCGACCTTGCGACTCGCGCCGCTCGTACTGCTCGTGCTGCTCGCGCTGCTCGTGCTGCTCGTGCTGCTCGTGCTGCTCATACTGCTCTCCGTTCTGATGGGGTGAGGCGGGGGGGGGGGGCGGCCCCCCCGCGGGGCACGCC
>VGTA01000447.1 GCA_016874875.1 Deltaproteobacteria bacterium
TGCGCGCGCCGCGCCTCCGCCTCCGCCTCCGCCTCCTGCGCGCGCCGCGCCTCCGCCTCCGCCCGCTGCGTCTCCGCGTCGCCCTGCGCCTGCGCGGGCGCCTCCTGCGCTTGCGCGGGCGCCTCCTGCGCTTGCGCGGGCGCCTCCTGCGCTTGCGCGGGCGCCTCCTGCGCCTGCGCGGGCGCCTCCTGCGCCGCTGTCCCGCCCTGCGCCGCCGCGCCGGCGGCGCTCAGGGGCGCCCCCTGCCCCTCCCCCTGAGGCGGGCGGGGCGCGGCGCGGCGCGGGGGGGGGGGCGAGGGGGGCGCGCCGCTGAGGAGCTGGCGGCCGCCCGGCGAGGCGAGGAAGCCCACGGCGATGAGCAGGGGCGCGGCCACCAGCAGCGCGGCGGGGCGGCGCCAGAGGGGCGGGCGCGCCGCCTGCTGAACGAGCGTGCGCTGCGAGGGGAGCGGCTCGTCGCGCTGGGGGAGGGCGGGGCGGGCGAAGGGCTGGGAGGGCGTGGGCTCGGGCAGCACGTCGCGCTTGAGCGCGCGGGGCGGGGCGAGGGGGATGGTCACCATCGGCTCCGCCTCAAGGCCCTCCACGCCCGACCCACCCTCCTGCGCGAACAGCTCCCCGATCTGGTTGAGGTCGTAGGAGAGCGCCTCCTCCGGGAGTCCCACCGCCCCGCGCGCCTCCGGCCCGCTCAGGCCCACCGACATAAAGGGCGGCGGGATGACGGGAGGCGGCGCGGGGGGCGCCCCGCCGCCGAGGAGCTGCCGGTAGAAGGCGGCGTGCCCCACTGTCGTGGGCTGCGTGAGGAGCGGCGCCTCGGGCAGCGCGGGGATTCGGATGGCGTCGAGGTCCTCGAGCTCGATGTTGGAGACCTCGTCGAAACCCTGATATTCGAGGTCTTCGCCCTGCGCGGGCGTCTCGACGCTGATCTTGATGGGGTCGAACCCGTCGAGCCCATCGAGCCCGTCGAGCCCATCGAGCCCGTTGAGC
Organism: Deltaproteobacteria bacterium; assembly: GCA_016874875.1. GTDB lineage: Bacteria > Myxococcota_A > Bradymonadia > UBA7976 > VGTA01 > VGTA01. The sequence continues at coordinate 982 of VGTA01000447.1, forward strand.
CCATCGAGCCCGTCGAGCCCGTCGAGCGCGTCGAGCGCCTCGCGGACCGCCTCCTCCTCCTCGACCGCGCGCTGCGCGCGCCCAAAGAGGTCCGCGAGCCCGTGCGGCTCATCGGTCGCGTCATCGGTCGCGGAGAGGGCGGGGGGCAGCGGCGGGGAGAGCGGGAGCGCGGGCGACGTCGTGAGGAGGCGGGGGGGGGCAGTGAGCGCGGCGGGGGGCGCGTCCGCCGACGCCCACGGCGCGGGGGTCTGCGCCGCCTCAAGCTCCAAGAGGAGCGCCGGCACCGGCTCCGGGAGCTCCTGGTAGAGCGCGCGCGCCCCGCGCGCCTCCCCGAGGCGCACCAGCTGGCGCACCCGCAGCGCGATGGTCTCCTGCAGGCCATGGCGCGCCTCCACGCGCGCCCCGTCGAGCAGGTGGGCGGCCCAGAAGCCGCGCTCCGCCTCGTGGTAGAGGCGCAGCAGCTTCACGTCCTCCGCGCGCGCCCCGCCGGCGCCGAGGTCGGCGTTGGGCTGCGCGCGCCGCTCCTCGTAGCGCCTGAGCTGCGCGAGCGCCGAGGCGGCGCGGCGCTCAAGGGCGCTCGCGGCGCGGCTGAGGCGCGCCGCGCGGAGCGCCGCGAGGAGCTCGGCGGCGCTCTGGTAGCGGTCGAGCGGGTCGGGGGCGAGGGCGCGCGTGAGCAGGTCGTTGTGCTCGCGCGAGAGGGAATCGACCGGGGTGAAGCCGGCGCCGCCGCAGAGGGCGCTGGCCAGCTCCGTGGAGTCGGCGCCGCGGCAGAGGGGGCGCTCGAGCAGCAGGAGGTGGGCGATGGCGCCGAGGGCGTAGGTGTCGGTGCTCACGCCCTGCGAGGGGACCTCGTGGAGCGCGAGCTCGAGCGCCATGAACGCGGGTGTCCCCACCAGGCGGTCGGTGAGCCCCGACGGCGCCGCGGCGCCCTCGATGGGGAGGAGCGCGTCGCGCCCGGTCACGCGCGCCTGCTCTGTGCGCGTGGACACCTGCACGTGCGCGGGCTTGAGGTCGCGGTGCACCCAGCCCGCCTCGTGGAGCGCCGCCGCCTCCATCGCCACGCGCTCAAGCAGCTCGAGGTGGTACGTGAGCTGCGCGTCGGCGTTGAGTAGGTCACGCGCGCGCCAGAAGGCGTGCGTGGGAGCGTGCAGCAGGGCGTCCCAGGTCACCCACCCCTGCGGCGTCGCCTCCTCGGCGCCCGCGTCCCCCTCGTAGAGCGCCTGGAGGCTGCTGTACACCGTCCCGCGCGACTGGATCTCGCCCTCAAAGCGCTGCAAGACGGAAAAGATGTCGGTGTCATGTGCCATGTTCGCTCTGCTTCTGTGCTCAGCCTACCCCCCTGTGTAGCGCAGAACGAGCCGAGACGCACCCTTAAAATCAGGCGAGCCATCCTCCCCGTGACCCGACCTAGATCGCCCCCCCCCCCCCCCTCGCGCGCTCCTCTTGGGCGCCCTCCTCGCCGACGCGCTCAGCCCCTGCGCCCTCGCTCCGCGGGACGCGCGCGCGGCTGAGTGGATGGACGTGATCGACGCGGCGGACGGCGATGACCCCTTCGACATCACCGCAGAGGTGTTCTATCGGCGCCATCTGCGCCGCGCCAAGATCACCCGTGAGTACAACTGCGATCGCCTCGCGCGCCCCGAGGACCAGTCCACCTGCCAGAGCGCCCCCGAGGGCGGGCAGGTGGTCCACGTCAAGGAGCTCCGCTACCAGCGCTGGACGCACGAGATGGTCCCCCGCCTCCAGGTGGGGCTGTGGAAGGACCTCGCGCTCCTCATTGAGGCGCCCGTGGTAACAAGACCCCTCGAGGCGCGGCGCGCTCAGCGCCTCTAGCTCGTCGAGGGGCGCCGATGAGGTCGCGCTGAGGCGCGCGGGCGTGGCGTCGAGGTCCGTCACGTTGGACACGGGCGCGAGCCAGTACACGGTGGCGTCGGCGGCGCCGCGCTGCTGGCCCTGTATGAGCAGGCGCAGCCCCGTGGGCATGCGCGCCATGAGCGCGCGCGCCGCCGGGCCGCTCGTCTGCCCTTAGGCGCTCACGAAGAGCCCGTAGGCGCCGGCGGCGCGGGGGGCAGCGACGCAGAGGAGGGCGCAGAGGAGGGCGCAGAGGAGGGCGCAGAGGAGGGCGCCGGGGAGGGCGCCGGGGAGGGCGCCGGGGTGACGGGGGCGTGAGCGGCGCACGGGGTGAGCTCCTTTGGGCGATCAGGGGGAGGGCGCTCGATGATAGCACAGCGCCCGCGCCCGCCGAGGGGAAACGCGCGGGGACGCGCGGGGACGCGCGCCTCGCGGCGCGGCCAGCGCCCGCGGCGACCCCGAAAAGCCTGAGGGGCGCCGAGCGCGTCGCCGCGCCCGCGCCCCTCAGCCGCGGGGGGAAGAAGGTGGGGGCCATCTGGTCGAAGGGGTTGCAGTCGGCGCCCACGCCCACGATCATCTCAGGGACCTGCGCGCGGATGCAGAGGGTGAGGTTCACGATGCGCTGGCAGTAGAACTCGCCGGCGCCGCACGCCACGCTCTCGTTGCCGGGCTCTCAGCCATCGCTACGGATGCACACCCCTGGGCAGTCAGCGCCGCCGGCGTTGGGGTCACAGTCATCGCCCACGTCGTCCACGCAGCGCATGCGCTCCGGGCAGGGCAGGCCCGCGAAGCCGCCACAGCTGATCAGCGGCGCGGCGCACTCCCCGAGGCTCGCCACCGAGGCCATCGCCGCGCGCGCCGCGCACTCGTTGGAGTAGGTCACGCCGTCACACCCACACACGGGGGCGTAGATGTCCGCGCAGGCGATGGGCTCGCGCGGGGCGGGCTGGCAGACGCCGGGGAGGTCGGCGGTGCCGCACTGCGCGCGCACGGAGAACTCACACCACAGCCCAGCCCCGCACGGGGCAAGGCCGCGAGAGCCGCAGGCGTCCCCCGCAGCCCCCGCCGGGTCGCCCCTGCCGGCGCACTCGCCGAACGTGTGCGCCGAGGTGCCCGCGCGCGCTGCCTCGCACTCGTTGCCGTAGGTCACGCCGTCGCACCCGCATACGGGGTCATAGACGGCGAGGCAGGCGACGGAGGGGTC
>VGTA01000448.1 GCA_016874875.1 Deltaproteobacteria bacterium
AATGCACCCCCGTGAGGGGAGCTCTCCTCTTTGGAGACCCGGAGACTCGCGGAGCAGGAGAGGGGCACATGGCGCAGCAGAGATATACCATTATCAGCAAGCTCGACTCAGGGGGCATGGCGGAGGTCTGGAAGGGCAAGGCCACGAGCATGCGCGGGTTCGAGAAGCTCGTGGCGATCAAGCGCGTGCTCGCCGACCTCGCCAAGAAGGAGAACTTCATCAAGATGTTCTTGGACGAGGCCCGCCTCTCGCTGCACCTCAACCACGCCAACGTGGTGCAGACGTTTGACCTGGGGTCCTCCGACGACGCCTACTTCATTGTGATGGAGTGGGTGGACGGCATCAACCTCAAGGGTGTGCTCGAGAGTCTCAAGCTCAACGGCGCCAAGGTGCCCCTCGAGCAGGCGCTCTTTATCTCCATCGAGGTGTGCAAGGGCCTCTACCACGCCCACCGCCGCCGCACCCCCGACGGGGAGCCGCTCCACATCGTCCACCGCGACGTGAGTCCCCCCAACGTGCTCATCAGCCGCGAGGGCGAGGTCAAGCTCGTGGACTTTGGGCTCGCCAAGGCCGCCACGCAGGCCTTTAGCACCGACCAGGGTATGGTGAAGGGCAAGTTCAGCTACCTCTCCCCCGAGGCGGCCTGGGGCAAGCCCGTGGACGAGCGCGCCGACATTTTCGCCGTGGGCGCGGTGCTGTGGGAGATGCTGGCGGGGCGCAAGCTCTTTGAGGGCAAGAGCAACAAGGAGACGGTGCTCATGGTGCGCGAGGCGCACGTGCCGCACCTCAACGCCTACTCGCCCTACGTGGACGACGAGCTGATGCGCCTCATCCGCCGCGCCCTCGCCCAGAATCCTGAGGAGCGCTACTCGACGGCCAAGGAGCTCGCGCAGGACCTCTCGCGCTACCTCTACAAGCACCGCCTCGAGGTGAGCAACTACGACATCGCCGAGCTCGTGGAGCGCACCCTCGTGGACCGCAAGGTGGACGAGGGGGTGCACCCGTCGATGATGGACGACATCGGGCACCTGCAGGAGCAGCTGGTGCAGTTCACGTCCCTCGAGGACCTGCAGCGCATGCAGTTCCGCGCCGTCTCCGAGGATGCGCAGAACGCGCACATGCCCGCCAACGCCGTGGACCCGCGCGCGTGGGCCGACGAGCTGGGGCTCAGCGACCACTTCACGCTGCCCCCCATCCACGGCGGCGCGCGCCCCACGCCGCAGGTGGGGCTGCGCCTGCAGCCCGTGCAGACGGAGCAGCGCGTGTCGAGTCTCACCGAGTCGAGCTACGCCGCCCCCCGCCTCTCCGCCGCCGCCACGCCCGCGCCCCTCGGCGACGCGCGCGGCGCGCCCACCCCCGCCCCCGCCGCCCCGAGGCCCTCGGGCCCCGTCCGCCTCACGGAGGCCGCGCGCGTGGCCCCCGAGGCGGAGGGGGGGCGCTCCTCGTCGCTGCGCCTCCTCTTGGGGGCGGCGCTGCTCTTGGCGCTCGGGGTGGCGGGGGGCGCGCTGCTCCGGGCGCTGCGCGCGCCCGCGCCCCCCCCCGCCGCCGAGGCCCCCCCGGAGCTCGACGTGGAGATCGAGGAGGAGGCGCCGTGAGCGAGTCCTCGCGCGACCCCAGCCCCCCCGACGCCCTCGAGCGCGCCCTGCGCGACATCGCCGCGCGCCCCGACGACCTCGCCCCGCTCCACGCGCTCGGCCTCGCCCTCGCCGCCCTCGGGCGCTGGGGGGAGGCGGCGGGGGCCTACGAGCTCGCCGCGGGGCGGGCGCGGGGGGAGTGGGCGGCGGCGCGCTGGGAGGAGGCCGCGGAGTGCCACCTGCGCGAGCGCGACCACGCCGCCTGGCTCGCCGCGGTGGAGCGCGCCTTGGGCGCGTGCGCCCCCACCGCCCGCCGCCTCACCTGGGCGGCGAGCGCCTTTGACGCCCTCGGGCAGCGCGCCGAGGCGCACCGCCTCTACCAGCGCGCCCTGCGCCTCGACCCGCGCGACCCGCAGCTGCTCATGGCGCTCGCCGCCCACTACGAGGCGGCGGGGGAGCGGGCGCGCGCCATTCAGGCCTACAGCGGGGTGGCGGCGGTGGCGCCGCAGCACCCAGAGGCGAGCCGCCGCCTGAGCGGGCTGCTCGACCAGCGCGTGCCCACCTGGCACTTCCCGATGATGAACGACGCGCCGCGCAACGCCGCCTTCCGCGCCGCCATCGAGGCGCGCGTGACCCCCGAGGCGCGCGTGCTCGACATCGGCTGCGGGGCGGGGCTGCTGTCGCTCCTCGCGGCGCGCGCGGGGGCGGCGGCGGTGTACGCCTGCGAGAGCGAGCCGGAGGTGGCGCGGGTGGCGCGGGAGGTGGTGGCGCGCAACGGCTATGACGAGCAGATTCGCGTGGTCCACAAGCGCTCTACGCAGATGCGGGTGGGCGAGGACCTCCCCGACCGCCTCGACCTGCTCGTGTGCGAGATCTTTGACGTGAGTCTGCTCGGCGAGGACGCGCTCCACACCATCGCCGACGCCAAGGCGCGCCTGCTGCGCGAGGGGGCGCAGGTGATTCCGGCGGGGGCGCGGGTGTGGTGTCAGCCGGTGGAGAGCGACGAGCTGCGCGCCCGCTTCCACGTGGAGCGCGCCGAGGGCTTTGACCTGAGCCCCTTCAACCGCCTGCGCGACCCCCGCGTCCTGCAGCTCGACCTGCGCCGCTTCAGCTACACCCCCCTGTCGGAGCCCGTCTTGGCGGCGGAGTTCAACTTTGAGGGGGACTTCGCGCTCTGGGGCGACGAGGTCCACGCCGCCGAGGTGACGCGCGGCGGGCGCGTGGACGGCTTCATCTTCTGGTATGACTTGCTGCTCGACCCCGCCGGCGACGTCACCCTGTCCACGTCCCCGCACCAGGACGGCACGCACTGGATGCAGGGCTTCGCCCCGCGCTACGACGCGCAGCCCACCGTGGCGCCGGGCGAGGCGCTCACCTTTATGTGCTCCTACCGCCGCTTCTTGCTCTGGTTCAGCTGCCTATGACGCCCCCGCTCCCCCTCCTCGCCGCCGCCGCCGCCGCCGCGCCCGCCGCGCCCCCCTTCACCCCCTCCGCCGTGCAGATGACGGCGCTGTGGGTCGCCCTCGCCCTCACCCTCCTTCTGAGCCTCGCGCTGTGGCGCGCCTCGGCGCGGCGCGCCTGGCTGTGGTGGGCGTGGGCGGCGAGCGGCGGCGCGCTCATCGCGCTCTACATGACGCTCTTTGGGGTCGCCAACATCGTCGGCTCCGGGCAGCGCTTCTCGGCGCGCGGGGCGCTCTCCAACCTGCGGAAGGTGCTGTGGGCGCAGGGGCTGTGCGCGCAGCACGCCGGGCGCCCCTGCGCCCTCAGCGAGCTGAGCGGCGCGCGCCCCCCCGAGGGGCTGACGGCGGCGCTGCTGCCGCCGGAGTTCACGCTGCTCGCGGGGCCCCTGCCCGCCGGCGCGCCGTGGGGGGAGGTGGGGCGCGTGGGGCAGTACCTCTACGCCGTCGCGCCCCGCCCCCCGCGCCTGATCGCCGCCCTCGGCGGCGAGGGCGCCCCCACGGCGCCGCGGGCGTGGGTGGCGTACGCGTGGCCGGAGGAGGACGCCACGCTGCAGTCGTTCTGCGTCACTCACTACGAGGAGCTGCTAGAGCTCCCCAAGCGGGGGGTGTATGTGGGCTTAGGGCGCGCCCCCGCCCCCGACGCCTGCCTCGGCGCGCTGCACGACGACCCCAACCCGCCGCCCACGCCCGCGCAGGCGGAGGCGCTGGCGCGCGGGGCGCGCCCGCCGTTCTCGGCGCACGTGGGCGCGGACGGGGAGGTGTGGGAGCGCTGGCGCGGTAAGCGCACGCGCATCGCGCGGCGGCTGCGCCCTTGAGTGAGTAATTCATTTCAGATTTTTAAATAGGAATTTACATTACATGATGATGATTAAAAATTTGTACAGAGGGGTTTTGAGAATTCCAATGAATGGAAAACTGTTGATAAAATAGCTGATGAGATCTCATTTTTTATAAATGAAAAATCTAGTGAAATATCGAGAATAAATCAACCGGGCA
>VGTA01000449.1 GCA_016874875.1 Deltaproteobacteria bacterium
GAGGAGGGCGCCCGCGAGGGGCAGCGCCCGCGCGGCGAGCGCGAGGAGGGCGCGCGGGGGGCGCGCGCGCGACAGCGGAGACATAAGGGACCTCGTGGGGGGTTTGGGCGCGCGCGAGGGGGCGCGCCGCGTGCTATCCTTGTAGCACACCGAGCGCACACCGAGCGCACACCGAGCGCACACCGAGCGCACACCGAGAGGAGACGCGATGAGACGTGAGCGGGCCACCGAGTACATCGAGCTGAGCGTGCGCGGGGAGGTCGCCGTGGCGGCGCGGCACCCGAGCCAGACCCCCTGCCCGCGCTGCCGCGACGCCGGCTTCCTGAGCGAGCAGGGCCCCAGCGGCGTGCTCACGGCGCGCCCCTGCCGCTGCCGCGGCATCGACCACCGCGTCAAGGCCTTTAACCACGCGCGCCTGCCCGCCCGCTACCTCGACGCCTGCCTCGAGGGCTTCTACCCCCGCGACCCATCTGGGGGCGAGGCGCTGCGGCGCGCGCAGGAGCTCGCCTGGACCTTCACCCCCCACAGCAAGGGGCTCCTGCTCTACGGCGGCTACGGCACAGGAAAGACCTACCTCGCCGTGGCCATCGCGCGGGTGCTCACCCTGCAGCGCGGCTACTCCGTGCGCTTTGTGGAGATGACGCACCTGCTCTCCACCCTCAAGGCCAGCATCCGCGGCGAGGGGGGCGAGGGCCTCGCGCTGCTCGACCAGCTCGCCCGCGCCGACTGCCTCATCATCGACGAGCTCGGCAAGGGGCAGCAGACGGAGTGGTCGCAGAGCGTCCTCGAGGAGCTCATCACCAAGCGCTACAACGCCTCCGGCACCCTCATCTGCACCACCAACTACGACCCCCGGCGCGCCAGCCGCGGGCGCGGCCAGCACCTAGAGGAGCGGGTGGACTCCCGCGTCTACTCACGCCTGCAGCAGATGTGCGCCCTCGTGCCCCTGTTCGGCGGCGACTACCGCCGCGTGGCGGGGGGCGAGGGCGAGCGCCCGACCGAGCCGGCGGCGGCGGAGCGGGGGTAGCGCCCGCCCCCCCCCGCGCGCGTCACTGCAGGCAGACGTCCGGGTACGGGTAGGGCTCGAGGCCGCGGGGGTCCACGCGCACGAGGCACTTGTTGTACACGTCGAGGACCAGGCAGCGCTGCGCCGTGTCGGTGTAGAAGTTGAGCGTGCCGATGATGTCGTCGTCGTCCGTCAGCAGGCGCTCCCCCGCGCTAAAGACCTCGTTGGCCTTGAGGTAGAGGGGGTTGAGCTGACCGCACTGGTCGCGCACCGACACCACGCTCGCCTTCACGCGGAAGCGGAGGTAGTCCACCAGGCAGCTCTGCCAGTGCATCACGTACGCCCCCTGCGAGCTCGCCGCGCTGAGCGCCTCGATGAGCGTCATCGCCTCGAGCTCGATCTCGAGGGCGTTCTCGTTGCTCGAGCACGTGGGGTCGCTGAGGCCCTCGCCGCGGAAGCAGCGCGACGCCATGCTCTTCGCCGCGCGCTCGTTGATGAGGCGCAGAGAATCGGCGGCGGCGGCGATCTGCTCACGCCCGGGGCCCGCCACGGCGCCCCCGCGCTCCACGTAGGCCTCCATCTCCGCGAGCATCGCCGTGAGCGCCGCCAGCGCGCTCACGCGCACCTGCTCCGCGGCGTCGAAGTAGGTGCTCACGTTGGTGATGGGGGCGTTGACGGCGAAGGCGTTGAAGCGCGGATCGGCGCACTGGTCCACCGCCACCGTCAGCCAGTCGAGCGAGCGGAGCACGTCGTCCTGCACCGAGAGCGAGAGGCCGTCGGTGTTGGGCACCCGACGCGCGTCCTCGGCGAACTCCGGCGCCTCATAGGTGGCCGCCGCGCTGTCGCGGAAGGCGGCGGAGACGCCGAGGCGGTGCGTGTAGCGGGCGTCGGCGCGGCGGCCCGCGAACAGGCCCTCCGCGTCGGCGCTCACCGCGCGCAGGTCATAGCCCACCTCGCGGCGCAGCTGACGCGCGAGCGCCCAGATCTCGGTGCCGAAATTCGCCCCACGCGTCTGCGCCTGCACCAAGTCGGTGAGCACGCGCCCCGCCGCGAGGTACGACACGCCCTGCGTCTGCAGGTGGAGGGGGCGCGCGCGCCCCGGCGTGAGGGCGCCCGTCAGCTCAGCGGGGGCGTCCGACACCAGCCCGTCATACACCTGCCCCCACACGCCCGCCTCGATGGACCGGCTCGTCTGCGCGAGGCGGAGGCGGTTGATGGGGCTGAGGACGCCCGCGGCGAGCTGCGCTTGCAGGCTGTGCCCCACAAAGCGGAAGGTGGTCTCAAAGTCCACGGGGCGCACGTCCACCACCTGCGTGCGGAAGGTGAACGAGTCGCGGTCGCGCGCCAAGACGCCCACGTTATAGACGCCGGGCTCCATAAACTGGTGCTCCGCGAACGGCTCAACGGTGTTCTCGTCAAAGATGTTGTCGCCGTCAAAATCCCACTGATAGAGCGTAATGGGGTCAAAATCGCCGCCGGGCTGCGCGATGACGCCGAACTTGATCGGCAGCACCTCATAGCCCACCACGGGGTCGGGGCGCTCCGTGTTCTCCTCGCCCATCACCTCCGCCACAAAGATGTCATCGATCTGCGGGTCCACGTCCGCGATGATCACGCCCACCACCACCTCCGTGACGCTGTCCTCGTCGTGGACGGCGAGGCGCACGTTATAGGCGCCCTGGGTGGTGAAGGTGTGGCTGACCACGGCGCCCTCTGAGCTCGGCGTGTTGTCGCCCCACGACCACACGTAGCGCGTGATGGGGTCGGCGGCCGGGTTGAGGCTGCGGCTGTTGGTGGCGTTGAAGGTGATCGGCACGTCCTGGTTGGCCACGTAGGGGCCGCCGGCGTTGGCCACGGGCGCGAGGTCGGTGACGGTGACCTGGAAGGCCTGCGTGTGCGGCTTATCGAACCCGTCCACCACCTCGAGCGTCCCGCTGAACACCCCGTTGGCGTTGGTGTTCATCACAGGGCGCGCCCCCGTGAGCGCGGGCAGGTTGGGGAAGGTCCACGTGTAGCGCACAATGGAGTCATCGAGCTCCGGCGCGCGCGAGAGGGAGCCGTCGAGCGTGAGGGGGGAGCCCTCCACCACGCGATAGGCGTTGGGCGCGCTCGGGTCGGCGTTGGGGTGCCCGTCGGGAATCGCCACCGCCACCGGGGCGCGGTTGATGCGGAAGGCCACCGTCTGCTCGCGCGCCACGCCGAGGCAGTTGAGCACCGTGAGGCGCAGCGAGTAGTCGCCCGGGGTGGTCACGGGGGCGTTGGCGGCGTAGGCGGCGAACGCGCCGCCGTCGCGACTCAGGCTGGCCTCCACGCCGTTGGAGCACGCGGGGAGCCCGTCCACCTGCCAAGAGATGTTGGCGCTCGCCTGCAGCGCATCCTGCCGCACGCCGTTCACCGTCACCGTCACCGCCTGCGCCGTGAGGTACGTGCGCTCCCCCACGCTCTCCCGCCCGCAGACGTCGCGCGCCGTCACGCGGAGGGTGCGCCCGCAGCCGCTCTCGATGACCGTCTGACTCACCTGCGGCGCGTCATCAAAGTTGTCATCCACCGTGATCTCGGCGGCGGGGACGCGGCCGTTGGCGTAGCAGACGCCGGCGGTGGGCTGCGGGCCGATGGTGATCAGCGGCGCCGTGAAATCAAAGAGCACCGCGCCGCCCGAGCTCGCCTGCGTGGCGGCGTTGGCGTTGCCCACGAGGGCGAAGGTGGCCACCAGGCTCTGCGACCCCTCCACCACGTTGGTGAGCGGGACGTCGATGGTCGCCTGCTTCTGCGCGTTAAACTGATTCGCCTGCACGCGCGCCGTGCCCACCACCTGCCCGCCGAGGCGGAGCGTCACGTCCACCGCCTGCGGGACGGGGGCGGGGTGCGACACGAGGACGCGCGCCGTGGACGCGCCCGGGCCCGTGGAGGCGGCGCAGGTCCCCACGCGCGGCGAGAGGATCTCGCCCGACGGGGGCACCACGTCCGTGATCACGATGTCGGCGCTCGCGGGCGCCGACCAGGCGCCGAAGCGGTCACGCA
>VGTA01000450.1 GCA_016874875.1 Deltaproteobacteria bacterium
GCCGGCGCTGCTGGCGTGGCTGGCGGAGTGGGCGGTCTCCCACCTCAAGTCGGGCCAGAAGGCCATGAACGCCGTGGCGCCCGACCGCGCCCTGGTGGTGGCGCTGCTGGTGGGGGGCGACGCCGTCACCGCCCTGCTCAAGGCCCACATCGCCGAGTCCGCCAACGACATCGCCTTCATCACCCTGGTCGCCAACATCCTGCTCACCCTCCGCGACCCCAAGATGGACGAGCTCGCGGGGCTGTCGCTGATGGACACCGCGCGGCGCTCCTACCCAGACCTCATCAACGATTCGCTGATTCAGGCCATGATCAAGACGGGGCAGCTGAGTCACCTCAAGTTCCTCGTGGAGATCGCCAAGGACAACCGCGCGCCCCGCGCCATCCAGGAGAAGGCGCTCATCGAGGCGGGGCAGAAGCTGATCGCGGAGGCGCAGGGGAGTCCCGAGAGTCGGGCGGAGGTGATCGAGGTCTTCCAGCGCGTCACGGGCTCCACCGCCGCCTCCTCCGACATCGTGTTCGCCGCCGTGCGCCTGCTGTGGGAGCTCGGGGGGGTGTCGGAGCTGGCGAGCACGCTGCGCTCCATCAACCCGCGCTTCAACACCCCCGTGAGCGGCGCGGAGCTCAAGATTCAGGTGGACGATTTCTGTGCCGCCTATGTGGGCGAGGACCTCAAGAGCAAGGACGCGGCGCGCGATGTGCTGCTTGGGCTGATCGACGAGCTGAAGGGCCAGCGCGACCTGTGGCCGGCGCGCCTCTACGCGCTGACCTGCGCGCGGGTCCTCTACCCCGACGACTTCCCGCGCTTCATGCGCGAGAAGGGGCGCTTTGACTCCTACAAGGGCGACACCACGCGCATCCCCGCCTGGCGCAGCGACCAAAACATGACTCTCGGCGCCATCGCGAGCGGCTACATGAGCCCCCTCGGCCGCTGAGCGCGAGGACCGCGCCGCCACGCCCGTCGCCACCCGCAGGAGTCCCCAGTGCCCGCACCCCTCTCAGCAGCAGATCAGCTAGCCCTGCGTCAAGACTTTGGCGCGTGGCTCGACGGGGTCATGTCCTCCCCCTCGCCCATGGACGCCCTCGCGGGGCTAGAGGGGCGGCGGGGGGACGAGGAGGTGGCGGCGGCGCTGAGTCGCGCGCTCGGGGAGCACGCGCAGGGGCGCGAGGCGGCGGAGTGGGCGGGGGCGGCGGGGGACGACCTGCGCATGATCTTCTTCTGCGCCGCCGCCGCGCTGCTCGAGGCGCGCGCCGCGCTGCCCACGCTGTGGTGGCTGGCGGGGAGCGCCGCGGCGCGCGCCGCGGAGAGCGGGCAGCTGTCGACGGTGGGGGTGTTTGCGCTGCAGGCGGCGCGGCGCGTGGCGGGGCTGCGGGAGCGCCTCGACCCCGGCGCGCTCTTTGAGGAGCACGCGGGGCGCGTGGAGCGGGTGCGCGCGCTGTGGGCGGGCGGGCGCGCCGAGGAGGCGGAGGCGGCGCGCTTTGAGTATCTGCGCGCGCAGCACGAGGACTACGTCGCCCTCGACGCGCGCCTCCGGGCGGGCGACGCGCCGCCCGCGCCGGCGCACCTCGGGGAGCCGTCGCGCACGCTGCAGCTGAGGATGATTCTCGACGAGGAGCTGCCGGGCGAGGAGACGTTCATGGACTCCTCGCAGACCTCCGCGCAGCCCGCCGGAGAGGAGGGCGCCGAGGAGGAGGCCCTCACCGCCGAGTCCACGCTCGCCGAGGAGCGCCCCGCCCCGCGCGCCCCGCTCGCCCTCCGCGCCGGCGCGCTCCCCGCCCCGCCCGCCCACCGCGCCCCGCCCAGCGTCCACCTCGCCCCGCCCACGAGCATGCTGCCGCTCCTGAGCGCCCCCCCCTCCCCCGGCGCCCCCCCCGGCCCCGCCCCCCCGCCCCCGCTCACGGCGAGTCTGATGACGCTCGACAACGAGGTCTTTGGGGATTCCTCCCTGAGCGAATCGGACGCCGCCGCGCCCTCCTTGAATCCGGCGCCCGCGCCGGTTTTTATCCCCGCGCCCGCGCCCACGCCCGCGCCCGCGCCCGCGCCCGCGCCCGCGCCCGCCCTCGCCCCCGCGCCCGCGCCCGCGCCCGCGCCCGCGCCCGCCCTCGCCCCCGCGCCCGCCTTCACCTCGGCGCCCGCCTTCACCCCCGCCGCCGAGGCGGACGCCACAGCGCGCAGCCCTGTCAACGCCCTCGCCCAGGTCTACTCAGACCGCCTGCGCCTCGCGGAGGAGGCGGCGCGCGCGGCGGAGGCGGCGCTCCTGCAGGCGGAGGCGCTGCGCGTGGAGGCGGAGCGCACGCGTGGGCAGCTCACCGCGGCGAGCCGGGGCGCGGAGAGCGCGCCGTCCTTTTCGCTCTGGCAGGCGCAGCAGCAGGCGCAGCAGCAGGCGCAGCAGCAGGCGCAGCTTCAGGCGCAGCAGCAGGCGCAGCTTCAGGCGCAGCAGCAGGCGCGGGCGCCTCAGGGGGGGCTCGGCGGGTTTGGGGGGGGGTGGGGGGATCAGGGCTGGGGGCTCGGGGGCGCGCCGCGCGCCTCCGTGGGGTCGTTCGCCGCCCCGCCCGCGGAGCCCTCCGCCCCCCGCGGCGCCGCGCCGCTCCTGGCGCCCGAGGAGGCGTGGGGCGCGAGCGGCACGATGAGCGGCGATGAGGGCTTTGAGCCGCTCTCGCGGCCGCCGCGGCGGGCGGTGGGCGTGGCGGTCATCCAGGCGCTGACGGGCCTCTTTACGCTCGTCTTTAGCGGCGTGCTCGGGGTCCACTTCTTTTGGATCTGTGGGGCGCTGATTCTGGGGGGCGTCTCCATGTATCAGGGGAGGGCGGCGGGGCGGCGGCTGTCGCAGGGGGCGCTGCTCGCCTACGCGGTGTATCTGGTCGCGCGCCTCGGGGACCCCCGCTTCCCGACGTGGCTCCGGAGTCCTGCGCTCTATCTGCTCGCCGTGGTGATGGTGGCGCTCGCCGGGGCGCTCTCGAGCGGGCCGGTGAGCGCGTATTTCGGGCGGCGGCGGCGGTGATTGGTGAGCGCGCCCCTCTCCCCCGTCTACCTCAACCATGCGGCGCTCACGCCCCCCCTGCCGCCTGTGCGCGCGGCGGTGGAGCGGGCGTTGGCGGATTTCGCGGCGCGGGGCGCGGGTGCCTTCCTCGACGCGGTGGCGCAGCGGCGCGCGCTCAAGGGGCGCCTCGCGCGCCTCTTGGGGGGGCGCGCGGAGGATTTTGCGCTCGTCCCTAACACGACGGCGGGGCTGCAGGCGGTGGCGCACTCCCTCGCGTGGCGCGCGGGGGAGGGCGTGCTGCTCTTTGAGGGGGAGTTCCCCACGAACGTGCTGCCGTGGCTTCAGGCGGCGGCGCGGCATGGGCTTAGGGTGGAGTGGGCGGCCCTCGCCCCCCTCGCCGCCCCAGGCGGCGCGGATTGGGCGCAGGTGGAGGCGGCGCTGCGGCGCGGGGTGCGACTCGTGTGTGTGAGCGCGGTGCAGTTCCAGACGGGGCTGCGCGTGCCGCTTGAGCCCCTCTCGGCGCTCTGTGAGCGGTATGGGGCGGAGCTGTGTGTGGATGGGATTCAGGCGTGTGGGGTGGTGCCGCTGCCGCTTGAGCGGGTGGATTATTTGGCGAGCGGGGGGCATAAGTGGCTGGCGGCGGTGGAGGGGGCGGGGCTGCTCTATGTTCACCCGCGCCGCGTAGGGGCGCTGCGCCCTCAGCTGGCGGGGTGGTTGAGCGTGGAGGCGCCGGTGGATTTTCTTTTTGAGGAGGGCGCGCCGCTGCGCTATGGGAAGCCGCTGCGCGCGGAGGCCTCGGCGCTCGAGGGGGGGGCCCTGTGCAGCTTGGCGTACTCGGCGCTGTGGGCGTCGGCGGGACTGTTGGCGGAGGTGGGGGGCGGGGAGGGGCCGGCGGCGACGCTGCGGCATGTGGGCGCGCTGAATGATCGCCTTGAGGCTGGGCTGTTGGCGCTGGGCTTTGAGAGCGCGCGGCTTCAGGATGAGGGGCGCAGGAGCGGTATCCTGAGCGTTCGCCCAGGGGGGGGGGGGAGCCGTCGC
>VGTA01000451.1 GCA_016874875.1 Deltaproteobacteria bacterium
GGAGCGGATAAAGCGGAACTTGCTCTTGGAGGCGAAAATGGTCTTGGGGTCCTGCGCCGCCTCCACGGTGAAGACCACGTCCTCGGCGGTGAAGGGCTTGCCGTCGTGCCACTTGACGTTGGGCTTGAGCTGGAAGGTGATGGTGGCGCCGTCGGGGGAGACGCTCCAGCTGTGCGCGAGCACGCCCTCCACGTCGCCGCGCTTGTTCTTGGTCACGAGGGACTCAAACACAAACTCCGAGATGCGGACGCCGCTCATGTTCTCTACAAAAAAGGGCAAGAGCGACGAGGGCTTGGACGACTCTGGGTACCGGTAGGTCTTCGCCGCCGCGGGCGTCACCAGACTCACGAGGAGCAGGCCGCAGAGCGCCCTGAGCGCGGCGCGCGTGGGCGTCGACGCCCGGGGGCGCGGGGGCGTGCGCCTGAGCGGGGGCGTGGGCGAGGGCGGGGGCGTGAGCGTGAGCGGGGAGGGGGACATGGAGGCTCCTTTACTGACCGGCGTTGACTTCGCCGCCACCGTTGAACGACGAGCCGCTGAGCACGTCCCCCGTCATCTCTGCGACCGCGGCGAGCGCCGGCAGGTCCTCGCGGAGACGGAGAAAGTACTTAGAGGCGACACGATGTCGGCTGAGCTGGATTTGGTTGAGGGCGCTGAGGGAGAGGCGAGGGAGGCGGTTGCGCCCGCCGAGGCGCAGGGGCGCGCTGGGGTCCTCGGCGGCGGTGAGGGCGCCGAGGGCGGGGACGCGAAGGTCTAGCCACACGGCGGCCTCCGCGAAGCGGTAGTGCACGGCGTCGAGCCAGCGCTCCGTGAGCTCTAGGGCGCTGAGGCGCGAGGCGGAGGGGCCCTGCACCGCCTCCGCCGCCACGCGCGCGAGGGGGCGGCGGCGGGTGGGCAGGAGGGCGCGCAGCTCCTCGGGCACGCGCGCGCCGAGCTCAGCGGCGCGCGCCGGGCGGGCGCGGGCGGCGCCGGCGAGCGCCCACAGGCGCCAGACCCGCTGCGGGGTGCTCAGGGCGGCGCCGTCGGCCCAGGCGACCACGAGCGCGTCCGCCTCCGCGTCTCGCCCGAGCGCGTAGAGCGCCTGCGCCCGCCGTGCCCGCACCTCCGCGCGCGCGTCCTCGAGGGTGAGGTTGGGGCTGAGGAGGAGGTGGTGCGCCGAGGGCGGGGCGGCGAGCGCGTCGAGGGGGGCGAGGCGCGCGAGGGCCTGCGCGTGGTCGCCGAGGGCGGCGCTCACCTGCGCGGCGAGGAGGGGGAGCCAGGGGTCGGCGGGGGCGGCGGGCGCGGCGGGCGCGGCGGGCGCGGCGGGCGCCTCTAGGGCGGCGCCGGCCTCGAGGGCGTGGTAGCGCGCCGCCACGCGCGCGAGGCGGGGGTCATAGAGCGACTGGCTAGGCGCGCCGCCCGCCGCCCGCGCCACCAAGATGGGCGCGCGGAGCTTGAGGCGCCGCGCGAGGCCGCGCGCCTTCACCACATCCCCGCGCTCCACCGCCTGCGCGAACGCGAGCCAGGGGCGATAGGCGTCGCTGGCGTCGGGCGGGGCGGCGCTGGGGTCGGGGGAGAGGGCCACGCGCGCCCAGCTGACCAGCGCGGGCGCGGCGAGGCGGGGCAGGCGCGCGAGGAGCGCCTCGCGCGCCGCGGCGTCACCGGGCGCCAAGGCGAGCTCCACCCAGTCATACCACTCCGCGTACGCCGCCGCGTGCGGGCTCCCCCGCTCCACGGCGAGCCAGTCCGCCCCCACGCGCGCCGTGAGGGCATCGGCGGCCGCATACGCCTCGGCGAGCTCGAGGTGCGCGCGCGCCGCGCCCACGCGCGCGCCCTCGTCGCTCGGGCGATCGGCGAGGAGGGCGGCGAACGCCTCCGCCGCCTCGGCGACCTCCCCCTTAAAGAACGCCACCCACCCGTCGCTCGCCTCCCACGCGTCGAGGGGCGCGGGGTGGGCGGCGAGCGCGGCGAGGAGCGAGGAGGGGGCGGCGAGCGCCCGCGCGTCCGCGCCGAGGGCGGCGCGCTCCTGCGCCGCCGTCTCCTGCGCGGTGGGCGCGGGCGCCGCGCCGGCGCCGGCGCCGGCGCCCTCGGGGGCGGGACTCGTGCAGGCGGCGAGCGCCGGCGCCGCGAGCAGCGCCGCGAGCCTCGCCGCGCGGAGGAGCGCGCCGCCCCCCGCCCGCCGGAGCGGCAGGGGGCGCGCGGGGCGCGCGGGGCTAGAGGGGCGCGGCGGGAGAGGGGAGCGCTTAGACATGTGCGTTGAGGAGGCCTCGTGTGTGGGAGCCTAGGGGGCGGGCAGCGCGCCGCGCGCCGCGGAGGGGGCCGCGCCCCCTCCGCGGACGGCTCAGAGCGTCGCCTCAGACTTCATCTGCTCGAGACGCTGAATCGAGGAGCGGGCGTCCGCCCCGTCCTTGCTGCCGGGCGGGCTGATCGCCTCTAGGCGCTTCCACTTCTGAATCGCCGTGTCGAGGAGCGAGGCGTCGGCGCGCGTGGGGTCCTGGCTGCGCTGCGCCACGTAGCTCAGGCGGAGGTACTCGGCGTAGGAGCGATACACGCTCGCCTTCTCGGGGCCAGAGAGGCGGCCCATCTTCGCCTCCGCGCGCTTGAGCGTGCTGATCGCCTGCGCGTACTGCTTGTGGTGGCCGTAGGCCTGCGCGAGCGACAAGAGGACCTTGGCGTCGGACTTGTAGCGGCCCTTGGTGGTGGCGATCTCGAGGGAGTCGCGCTGGCGGCGGAAGTCCTGGATGGTGAAGTAGTAGGAGCCGAGGACGCGGTGGGCGCTGTAGTAGGCGTTACCGTTGCTGGCGTTGAGCTGGCGCAGGAAGTTGATATCTTGAGCGCTCAGGCGATTCGTCTGATCAAAGCTCGCCTCGATCTGATCCAAGCGCGCGTCCACGTCGCCGCTCGGGGCGCCCCCCCCCGCGCCCCCCACGACCGGGGGGACGGCGCGCGAGGGCGGGGGCTCCACCCGCGCCACCGGCTCGGCGCGCGGGGGCGGCGTGGGCTCCGGCTCCGGCTCCGGCTCCGGCTCCGGCTCCGGCTCCGGCTCCGGCTGGCGGACGGGCTTAGGCGCGGGCTCCGGCTCCGGCTCCGGCGCGGGCTTAGGCGTCGTCTGAGCGCGCCCCCCCGACTGCAGCGTACCGAGGAGGTCCGCCGCCGACGGCGCCGCGCGCCCAGAGGACGCCGAGGAGACGCTCGCGGAGCGGGCGGGGGCGGCGGCCACCGGCGAGCGGGGCGCGTCCTCAAACCCGTCGTCCTCAGGCTCCGGCGCGGGCTCCGGCGCGGGCTTCGGCGCCGGCTTAGGCGCCGGCTTAGGCGCCGCGGCGCGCACCGCCGACTCCTGGCGACTCACGGCGGGCGCCTCCACGCGCTCCACGCGCTCCACGCGCTCCACGCGCTCCACGCGGGGCTCCGAGCGAGGCGCGGGGCGGGACTCCGGGAGCGGCTCGGGGCGCCGAGCAGAGGCGATCGGCTCGGGCGCGGGCTCAGGCTTAGGCTCAGGCGCCGGCGGGGGCGCGGGCTCTAGGGCAGCGGGCGCGGCGGGCGCCGCCATCGCCAGGGCCTGCGCCGGGGAGGCCGCCTCGTCGGAGATCAAGGAGCGCTGCGCCTTGGGGGTGACCAGGTACACGTCATCGACGGTGGCGAAGCGCCACGTGTACGCCGCGGCGCCCACCTGCAGCATGAACTCCTTGCCGGGGCTGCCGGCGTGCAGGAACACCGCGCGCCGAGAGTCGTCGAGCGTGCGCGCCGCCTCGCCGTCGATGGAGACGCTGTCGCCCTTGGCGCCCTCCACCACAAAGAGGAACTCCCGCTTGGGCGGCGAGAAGAGCCCCTCAAACTCCACCTCGAGCGGCGTGGCGCTCTCGGCGACCTGGAAGGAGTTCTCCGTGGCCTTGAGCGCCTGATAGCCCTCCGGCGGCACGAGGCGGAAGACCACCTGGTCGCCCACCTTGGCCTCGTAGAGGTCCTCAAAGATGCCGCTGGAGTCGGTCTTTCCGAACATGAACTCGTCTTGGTTG
>VGTA01000452.1 GCA_016874875.1 Deltaproteobacteria bacterium
CGCCGAGCGTGACCTCGTCGCCCCCCGCCCAGTCGAGCGTGGCCTCGCGCTGCTCGGGAATCAGCGCGAGGGGGCCGCCGAGGAGCGCGCCCCAGGCGCGGACGAGGGCGGGGTTGAGGCGGGCGCTGCCGCACTCCTCTAGGGTCAGCCAGGCGCTCGCGAACGCCACCTCGCGGTCAAAGGCGAGGCCCTTGTGCCCCACCTCGCCGTCGCACGAGGGGCACCGCAGGCGCGCCTCGGCGAGGGGGATGAGCTGCAGCGCGCGCAGGTAGCGGGCGAAGCGCGCGGGGGGGACGGCGTCGCCGCAGGCGCGGCAGGAGGCGGTGAGCTCCACGTCGCCGAGCGGCAGGAAGGTGGGGTGCGGGGCGCGCTCGAGGCGCAGCTGCTCAAAGGTGAGCTCGGCGGGGAGGAGCGCCTCGCGCGCGTCGTCATCAAAGAGCTGCGCCACGCCGTTGGCGGGGGCGAGGGTGACAGCGCCCTCCGGGCCGTCCCGCAGGTCCCGCGCCGCCTCCTGCGGCGTGCCGTGACTCGTGAGGCGCGCCACCCCGCTCCGCGTCACGGCGCTGAGCCACGCCTCCACCTGCGCGGCGGTTGGGCGCTGGCGGGGCTGCCCTCGGAGGGGGAGGTAGAGCGTGAGCATGGGTCAGCGGTGGGCGGCGTTGGCGTGGTCGTGGGGGTGGTCGTGGTCGTGGGCGTGGGCGTGGCCGTGGGCGTGGCCGTGGGCGTGGCCGTGGGCGTGGGGGGCGCCCGCCGCCGGGCAGCGCCCGCCGCCGCACGCCCCCTTGGCGCCGCACGCCCCCTTGCCGCCGCAGGCGCCCCCCGCTGGGCGGAGCTCCTCCACGCGCGTCACCGCGTAGCCCATCGCCAAGAGCGCCGCGCGCGCCTCCCCCTCGGCGATGGGGCCCTCGAGGAGCACCTCGTCGGGGTCGCGGGTGACCCGCGCGCTCACCACGTCGGGGCGCTCGCCGAGGACGCGCTCGATCTTGCGGACGCAGCCGCCGCAGGTGACCCCCTCCACGCCGAGGCGGAGTCCGAGGCGCGCGGGGGGCGCGGCGGCGCGCAGGCGGCGGCCGAGGGCGTCGCCGATGAGCCACGAGAAGAGCAGCGCCATGAGCAGCGCCGTGGCCGTCTCCCAGGGCGCCGGGGCGTGGGCGTGGGCGCTCGCGGTGGCGCCGGCGGCCGGCAAGACCGAGTCAAACACGAGCCCAAAGCCCACGGAGCCCAAGACGAGCGCCCCGAGATAGACGGCGAGCATCCTGCCGCCGAGCGCGCGGTAGACGGCGCCGATGGTGGCCACATTGGTGGCGGGGCCCGCCATCAGGAACACCAGCGCCGCCCCCGCCGGCAGCCCCTTGGCCACCAGGGCCGCCGCGATAGGCACCGAGGAGGTGGCGCACACGTAGAGCGGCAGCGAGAGCGCCAGACTCAGCCCCATAGCGGCGAGCCCCCCGTAGGCGGCGGCGCCGGCGAGGGCGCCCACGGGCACGTAGCGCTCGATGAGCGCCGAGGCCACCACCCCCGCCAGCACCCACCCCCAGATGGGCTCCACCACCGACAGCGCGTGCCGCAGGGCGCGGCGCAGGCGCCCGCCCCCCTCGTGGTCCTCGTGCGCCCCAGCGAGTCGCCGGAGCGCCTCAGCGCGCGCCGCGTCGTCGTCGCCGCCGCCCACCGCGTCCGCCGCCCAGCCCCCGAGGAGGCCCGTGACGGCGGCGGCGAGCACCTTGGCGAGGGCGAAGGGCCAGCCGAGGGCGGCGCCGCTCACCAGAATCGAGTCTACGCCCGTCTGCGGGGTGCTGATGAGGAAGCCGAGGGTGGCGCCGCGGCTCGCGCCGTCGCGGCGCAGCCCCAGCCCGGCGGGGATCACGCCGCAGGAGCACAGCGGCAGCGGCACCCCAAAGAGCACCGCCTTGAGCACCCCCGCGCGCCCCGTGAGGTGCCGCTGGATGAACCCCTCCGGCAAGAGCACGTGCAGCGCGCCAGCGAGGAGGGCGCCGAGGGCGAGGAAGGGGCTAAAGGACACCCAGACGCCCCAGAGCGCGTCGAGCAGCGACGGGGCGGCGTGGGCGGCGTGGGCGGCGTGGGCGGCGTGGGCGGCGCCCTCGGCGGCGGCGTGGGGGAGGTCGCTCATGGGGGCTCTCTTGAGGTGGCTCGCTTGGGGGGCGCCCGCGAGGGCGCTCGGGGCGCGCGGAGGGCGCGGCGTGGCGCCACGCCCCTGAGTGTGGTGAGTGTAGCACGCGGCGGCGGCGCGCGCACCCCGCGCCCGCCCCTCGCCCTTGATTTTGGCGCGCGCGCGCTGCACGCTTGCCCGCGCCACCCCGCAGAGGAGCGCCATGAGCCACCCGCCCCCGCCCGCCCCCCCGCCCGCGCCCCTCAGCGCGCCCCTCAGCGCCCCCCTCAGCGCGCCCCTCAGCGCCCCCCTCAGCGCCCTGCGCCCTGAGCTGCACGAGGGCTGGGGGCGCTACCCTCGCCTGCGCGCCCTCGCCGCCCGCCCCGCCCGCGTCGAGGAGGCGGCGCCCCTGCTCGAGGCCGCCCGCGCCCACGGCCTGCGCGCCCTCCCCTTTGGCCTCGGGCGGAGCTACGGCGACGCCGCCCTCGCGCCCGACGGCCTCGCGCTGCACACCCGCGGCCTGCGCGAGGTGCTCTCGTTTGACCCCGCCACGGGCTGGGCGCGCTGCGAGGCGGGGGTGTCGATCGAGGACCTGATTCGCCGCTTCGCCCCTCAGGGCTTCTTCCCCCCCGTGGTGCCCGGCACCAAGTTCGTCACCCTCGGCGGCGCGCTCGCCAATGACATCCACGGCAAGAACCACCACGGCGACGGCACCCTCGCCGACCACGTGCGCGCGGTGGAGCTGCTCACGGCGTCGGGGGAGGTTGTGGTGTGCGACGCCGCGCGCGAGCCGGAGCTCTTTTGGGCCACGGTGGGCGGCCTCGGGCTCACCGGCGTGATTCTGCGCCTCGAGGTGCGCCTCGCGCGGGTGGGGGGCGTGGGGATTGAGATGGAGTCGATCCGCGTGCGCGACCTCGACCACTTCTTTGAGGTGAGCGCCGAGAGCGGCGGCTTCACCCACACGGTGAGCTGGATCGACTGCGTGACTCGCGGCGCGGGCATGGGGCGGGGCATCTTTATGCGCGGCCGCCACACGGCGGAGGCGCCGCGCGCGGGCCTCGCCGGGCGCGCCGCCGCCGCCCTCGCGCCGCTGCTGCGCGTGCCCGTGAGCCTCCCCAGCGCCCTCCTCAACCCGCTCACCGTCCGCGCCTTCAACGAGGTCTACTTCCGCAAGCACCCCCCCGGCCTCCTGCGCCGCGTGGTGGGCTTTGACCCCTTCTTCTTCCCCCTCGACGCCGTGGGCGGCTGGAACAAGATCTACGGGCGCCGCGGCTTCTTGCAGTGGCAGATGGTGGTGCCGCGCGAGCCCGACCACCGCGCCGTGCGCCGGATCCTAGAGGAGATCACGGCGGCGGGGATGGGGTCGTTCTTGGCGGTGATCAAGGAGTTCGGGGACGGGGCGCACCCGCACCTGTCGTTCCCCGCGCCCGGCGTGACCCTCGCCCTCGATTTCCCCAACTACGGCGCCGACCTCCTCGCGCTCCTCGCGCGCCTCGACCGGGTGGTGATGGAGGTGGGCGGGCGCGTGTACCTCGGCAAAGACGCGCGCCTCCCCCTCGACCACTTCCGCGCCATGTACCCCGGCTGGCGCGCGTGGCGCGACGTGCGCGACCGCTGGGACCCCGAGGGGCTCTTCTCGTCGGCCCTCGGCGTGCGCCTCGGGCTGTGCGGGGGCGGCGCGTGAGCTGGCTCTGCGCCTCGCTCTGCGTCTGCGGGGCGCTCCTGGCGGCGTGCGCCGAGTCCCCCCCGGGCGGCGCGCGCCCCTCCGCGAGCGCCGGCGGGGGCGCGGCGAGCGGCGCGGCGGGGGGCGAGGGCGGCGCGGCGGGGGGCGAGGGCGGCGCGGGGGACGCGGCGGGCGAGGGGGGGGAGGGCGGCGCGGGGGAC
>VGTA01000453.1 GCA_016874875.1 Deltaproteobacteria bacterium
AGGCGAACATGGAGATCATGTTGATGGAGACGTCCATGGTGGGTATCAGCAAGAACGCCCCAAAGATCGACACGGGGATGCCGAGCATCACCCAGAAGGCGAGCTTGAGCTCCAAGAAGAGCGCCAACGTCACAAACACCAAGATCAGGCCGCTGATAGCGTTGCGCTTGAGGAGGTCGGCGCGCTCGGCGAACATCTGCGAGCGGTCGTTCCAGATCGAGATCTGGATGTCGCCCGGCGGGCGCGTCTCGGCGAGGTAGCGCTTCACCGCGTCCGCCACCTCGATGGGCCCCTGCTCGCCCACCTGATAGACGTCGAGGGTGACGGCGTTCTCGCCGTTGAAGGTGGACGAGATGTCCACCTCTTGGAAATCGTCGCGAATCTGCGCCACGTCCCCCACCGTCAGCTGCCCGCCGAGGGGGCTGCCCTTGAGGACGACCTCGCCGAACTCGGCGCCGAGGTCGCGGCGCTCCGTGGTGCGGACGAGGGTCTCGCCTGAGGAGGTGCGGAGGCCGCCGCCGGGGAGGTCGATGGAGGAGCGGCGGATCGCCTGCGCCACGCCGCTGAGGCTCAGCCCGTGGGCGCGGAGCTGCTCCTGCGACACCTCCACGGCGATCTCGCGCGGCGGCGCCCCCTTGAGCTCCACGAGGGTGATGTTGGGGTCCTTGATGAGGTCGTCGCGCACCACCTCCGCCACCTGGCGCAGCGTCTCGTGGTCGTGGGGGCCGTGAATCACCACCGTCATCGCCACGTTGCGCGCGCTCACCAGGCTCGTCACGGGGCGCTCGGCGTCCACGGGGAGGTTGGGGATGCGGTCCACGGCGGCCTTGATGTCGGTGAGCACCTTGTTGGCGTCCACGCCGTCGAGCAGCTCCACGCGCACCGCCGCGGCGCCCTCCTTGGAGCTCGACTTCACCTTCTTGACCCCGTCGAGCCCGCCTACCGCCTCCTCCACGAGCGTGGTGATGCCCTGCTCCACCTCCTCGGGGCTGGCGCCGGGGTAGGGGATGGCGATGGTGACGATGTCGAGGGTGAACTCGGGGAAGACCTCCTGCTTGACGCGGGTGCTCATGAGCAGGCCGCCGAACAGCAGCGCGAACATCAGGAGGTTGGACGCCACGGACCGCTGCGCCATCCAGGCGATGGGGCCCTTGCGCAGCTCCTCGGGGAGCTGCTCGGGGGGGTGAGCTTCGGGGGCGTGAGCTTCGGGGGCGCTCATGGGACGCTCCTCAGCAGCATGCCCTGCACGGGCGTAGCCACGCGACTCACCACCACCTCGTCCGAGGGCGACAGGCCCTCCCCCGCCCGCACCAGCACGCTGTCGGCGCGGCGGCGGAGCACCGTCACCGGCTTCACCACCAGGCGCCCGCGGCGCGCCGCGGGGGCGCCGAGGGGGCGCTCGGGGGCGGGGGGCGCCACCTTGCCGTCCTCGCCAAAGACCCACACGGCGCCCTCATCGCGCAGGGCGGCGCGCGGCAGCTCGATGGCGGCGTCGAGGGGGCGCCCCTCGAGGAGCACCTCCACCTGCGCGCCGAGCAGCAGCGCCTCGCCGCGCTCGGCGCCGCGCGTGGGCTCGGGCACCTCCACCACCACCTGCGCCATGCGCCCCGTGCTCTCGAGCTGCCCGAGCAGGCGCACCACGTAGCCCTCGCGCTCCACCACGCGCGCGCCGATGTCGTAGCGCACCATGGCGCGCGAGCCGCGCTCGCCCTCCGCCGCCGGCACCGTGAGCCACTCGAGCTCGGCGCTCGGCACCGCCACCTTGACCCAGTAGGCGTCGGTGCCGGCGAGCTGCGCCACGGGCGCGCCGAGGCCCACGAGCTGCCCCACCTCGAGCGACTCGGAGAGCACCAGGGCGTTGAAGGGGGCCTTGAGTGTAGCGCGCCCGAGCGCCACGCGCGCGCGCTGGAGGGCGCTCTGCGCCACGCGCAGGTTGGCCTCCGCCACGCGCTGCTGCGGCACGCGGGTGGCGCGCTCGCGCGCCGCCTCGTCCACCTGCCCGGCGCGGCGCTTGCCCATGGCCTCCCACTCTTTGCGCGCCACCTCCCGCCGCCCCGCCTCGAGCTGCACCTCCTGCTCGGCGATGGTCACGCGCGCCTGCGCCTCCTGCACGGCGAGCTGGTAGTCGGTGGGGTCGAGCTGCGCGAGGCGGTCGCCCTCCCGCACGAGTCCCCCCGCCGCCAGGGCGGGGTGCAGGCGCGTGACGAGCCCGCTCACCTGCGCCGAGAGCCCCACGGCGCGCGCGGGCTCCACGGCGCCCTGCCCTGCCACCTCGGCGCGCTGCTCGGTGAGGCCAAAGCGCCGGGTCTCCACCGGCGTGCTCTGCTCAATGGCGCCGCGCTGCGCCGCCTCCGTCTTGGCGCCCGTGAGCGCCTTAAAGCCCACCGCGCTCAGGACGAGCGCGAGGAGGGCGAGGGCGATGTTGCGTAGAATCATAGCGCGGACTCCTGCGCTGGGGTCTGGAGGGTGGCGGTCGGGAGGGGGGGGGCGCCCGCGGCGGCGCTGGGCTCCGCGGGGAGGTCGCCGGCGAGGGCGCGGTGGAGCTGCACGCGGCTCGACAGGCACGCCCGCGCCGCCCCCAGGCGCGAGAGCTGCGCGGCGTAGAGCGCCTGGCGGGCGCTCAAGACCGATAAGAAATCGCCGAGGCCCTCGAGGTAGCGCTCCATGGACGAGTCCACGAGCTCCTCCGCGCCGGCGAGCACCTCGTCGAGGGCGGCGAGCTGCGCGCGCTGCTGCCGCTCGAGGGCGAGGGCGTCCTCCACCTCGTGGTAGGCCACGAGGAGGCGCTCCTTGAGGGCGAGGGCGCGCTCGCGCAGCGCCGCCTCCTGCTGCGCCTGCGCCGCCGAGAGGCGCCCGGCGTCAAAGAGGGGCGCGAGGAGCCCGCCGCTGAGGCCCCACACGAAATCATCAAAGAGCTTCTCCACCTCAAACGCCTGCAGCCCCACCGAGCCGCCGAGGCGCAGACTCGGGTAGCGCGCCGACACCGCCGCCGACACGCGCGCGTCCGCTGCGGCGAGGCGCGCCTGCGCCGCGCGCACGTCGGGGCGCGCGAGGAGCGCCTCCCCGGGCAGCCCCACCGCCGGGGTGGGCGGCAGGGCGGGGAGGTCGGCGGGGAGCGCCAGCGCCACGCCCGCGCGCCCGAGCAGCGCGGCGAGGCGGCGCGTCATCGACGAGCGCTGCGCCTCGAGGGGCGGGAGCTGCGCGAGGAGGCCATCGCGCTGCTGCGCCTGCTGCAGCACCTGCAGGCGCGGGGCGAGGCCCTCCTCAAAGCGCACGGCGGTGAGCGCCAGCAGCTCCTCGGCGTCCTCGAGCTGCGCCCGCACGAGGCGCTCGCGCGCCCCGAGCTCCACGAGCTGCAGCCACACGTCCACGGCGCTCGCGCTCAGCGTCACCGCCATGCCCCGCAGGTCCTGCTCCGCCGCCACCGCGTCGCGCTCCGCCGCCTCCGTGAGCGAGCCCACGCGCCCCCAGATGTCCACCTCGTAGCTCACGGCGAGGGATGCGCGGTAGCTGTCGAGGGTGAAGCTCGTGGGCATCCCCCCGGGCGCGCCGGGGCGGTTGAGGAGGGCGAACTGGTTGAGCTGCTTGTTGCGACTCCAGCCGAGGTCGAGGTTGAGCTGCGGCCATCGCTGCGAGCCTGTCTGCGCGGCGAGCGCGCGCATCTGCACCACGCGCTCCTGCGCTTGCGCGAGGGCGAGATTCTCGCGCATCAGCCCGCCCACGAGGGCGCTGAGGTCGCGGTCGCCAAAGCGCTCCCACCAAGGCTCATCCGCGCGCACCGCCCGCCCCGGAGCGCGCGCCGACGCCTCCGAGAACGAGGGGGCGGGCGCGGGCACCTCCGTGGGCGCCGTTTCGCGCGCGCAGGCGCTGAGGGCGCTGAGGGCGCTGAGGGCGCTGAGGGCGCTCTGGACGCTCTGGGCGCGTGAGGGCGATTGAGCGCGAGCGGGGGGCGCGGCGAGGGGCGTGGGCGCTCGCGAGCGCCACGCGCT
>VGTA01000454.1 GCA_016874875.1 Deltaproteobacteria bacterium
CCCGCGCCTCCTCCACCGCCGCC
This sequence comes from Deltaproteobacteria bacterium, assembly GCA_016874875.1. Taxonomy (GTDB): domain Bacteria; phylum Myxococcota_A; class Bradymonadia; order UBA7976; family VGTA01; genus VGTA01. Next base: position 24 of record VGTA01000454.1, read on the forward strand.
TCGCACCAGCCCGCGCAGCGCGCCCTAAACACCTCTGCCGCCCACCCCGCCCAGCAGCGCGGCCTCGTGAGCGTCACTGGCGCCTCGCGCACATACGCCTCCTCCCCCTGCGCCCGCCCGCGCTGCGTCCGCTGCGCGCACCCCCAGCGCGTCCTGTCGAGCCACCGCCCCACCACCGACGCCCCCTCGCAGAGCTGCGCGTAGCCGTGCAGCCCCGGCCACTCGCGGGGGTGCGCCACCAGCCCCTCCTTGACGGAGTTCTTGAAGAGGTACTTGTAGGCGTCCACCAGCGCCTCCTCGTCGAGGAGCTCGTGGCTGTGGTAGCGCCCCTCCCACAGGTGGTCGCGCGTGCCCCAGCGCCGGCACAGCTCGCGCGCCAGCGTGCCGCTCAGGTGGCACATAAATCTCGCCTTGGCGTGGGCGTCGCGAGCGCTCAGGAGCAGGTGCAGGTGGTTGCTCAGGACGGCGTAGTGGTGCAGCTCGATCTCGTGGCGATGCAGCTCGAGCGAACGCGCGAGCGCGCCGGTGATGAGGGCGTTGACCTCCTCGTCGGGACTCAGCAGGTTCTGCCCTTGGGTGCAGCGGGCCGTGATCAGGTGGGGTGACCACTCGGTGGACTGGAAGCGGAGGTGGCGTGGCATGGCGGGGGACTCCGCGGTCCGCGCGTGGGGGCGGACCGATGAGCCCCCTTTCGCCGTTTTTGGGGGGGTGTTTCCTGGTTTCTTAGATGGAGGATGTTTTATTTAAAAAGAGCTTATATGGTGAGCGCTTAACGAGTGCCTGGCACCTGTATCCACACCTGTATCCGGCACCTGTATCCCCGCATCAACTACGCCTCAACACCGCCACCCGCACCTCAAGCGGCGGATGCGTCGACAACAGCGCCATCACCCCCCCTCCCGAGATCTTCATCGCGCTCAGCTCAGGACTCCCCCCATCGAGACGCTCCGGACTAAAATCACGACGCAGCGCCTCAAGCGCCGCGATCATCTTCGCCCGCCCCGCCAGGCGCGCCCCCCCCTCATCCGCCCTGAACTCACGCTGCCGAGAGAACCACGCCACCACCGGCATCGTCAGGAGCCCAAACACCGCCTGCAGCACCATCACCAAGAGCGACTGAGCCAGCAACCCGAGCCCCCCGCGCCCCTCCTCATCCCGCATCACCTGATCGATCGCGAACGCCGTCACCCGCGCGACAAACATCACGAACGCGTTCACCACCCCCTGCACGAGCGCCATCGTCACCATATCCCCATTCGCGATATGCGCCACCTCATGCCCCAGCACCCCCTCCACCTCCTCCTGCGTCAGGCGCTCGAGGAGCCCGCGCGACACCGCCACCAGCGAGCGATCGCGGCTCGGCCCCGTCGCGAACGCGTTCAGCTCATCGCTATCATACCAATACACCTCTGGCGTCTCGATCTTCGCCAGACGCGCATACTCCTCCACGCGCCGCGCCACGAACCCGAACTCCCCCTGCCGATCGAGCGGCTCGAGCCCCATCCCCACCTTCGCGAGCCACCTCGACAACAGCAGCGAGACCATCGAGCCCACCACACCCCACACCAAACACATCAGCGCCAACCCCTCCGTCCCCTGCGCCCCGCGGCTGAGGCCGAGCGCGCTTAGGAGGACCGTCACCGCTGTGACGATCAAGAGATTCACGAGGAAGAACAAACCGAATCGCTTCACCATAGAGACCTCCTGAGCTGCGCGAACGCGACATAGAACGAGGATGAGAGAGCGCGGCGCGCGACGCCGCCCCCCCTCACCGTACACACCGCTCAGGGTCCGTCAAGCGCCCCCCCCGGCGCGTCCTGATCACGCCAGCGGACATCCCCCTTGCGCACCGCGGGCACCCCGGCGATCAGGCTTAAGGCGGAAAGCGGCTGCCCTCCACCACCACCGCCCCCGCCGCCACCACCGAGTGGTGACCGATAACGCTCCCCATGAGCACCACCGCGTTCGCCCCGATGAACACATGATCACCGATCTCCACCGGCGCCCGATCCACATGCGGATAAGCGCGCTCCGTCACCGTGCGCCGCGCGCTCGAGTGCGTGAGCAGCTGCGCGCCGCTCGACACGTTCACCCCCGCCCCGATCTTGAGCCCCCCCGAGCCATCGATCAGCGTGAAGGCCCCGATCCACACGCCGGGGCCCACCTCAGGCGCCCCCACGAACCAGGCGAGCGCGTTATAGGGATTCGGCGGCAGGGCGGCCAGGGGGGCGCGGGGGCTACTCGTCTCTAGACTCATGGCGGATCACCTCAAACTCTTCTAAGTGCACATCAAGCTCATGGCCGCGCAGCGCGCGGCGGAGGCGCGCGAGGAGGTCAGCGCGGAGGCGCTCCTCGGCGTCGGGGCGGGCGAGCGCCGCGCGGGCGCGGTGACTCACGAGGAAGTGAAGCGCCTCCCGCGCGCGCCCCCGCGACGCCACCAAGGCGCGCTCTCCCTCCGCCGTCACCGCCGTCAGCGACGCGCGCACCCGCACCCGCGCGCCCCCCTCGCGCAGCGTCACCTCCTGCGCGCCCAGCGACACCCCCCGCGGCGGAGGGGGGCGCGCGGCGACCTCCGCGGGGGCGGGGGCGCCCGCAGGGGGAGGCGGCGGCGCGGGCGGCGGCCCAAGCGGCGGCGCGGCGAGGAGCGCGGCGAGGAGCGCGGCGAGGAGCGCGGCGAGGGGCGCGGCGAGGGGCGCGGCGCGTGGCGCTTGTCTTGGAGAGGGATGTGTGCTCATAGATGTGCTCGCCGCGAGGCTCGCCACGCCTCGGCTCAAGCCTCATGATACCACAGCGCGCTCGTCCGCGAAACGAAAGCCCATGAGCCCCCACGCCCCCGCGCGCGCTGCCCTGCGCGCCCACCTCGCCCGCCTCGCCCCCCTCGCCCTCCCCCCCGGCGCCCTCCTCTACACACGCCCTTACCACGACATCTCCTCCCCCAACGAGCGCTCACGCGTCTACGCGGCCGTGGCGCTCGTGGACCACGGGACCCTCTCCATCGACGCGCCCTTTGAGCGCTTCGGCTACATCGGCGACCGCGCCGCCCACGCCGGCCGCCTCTACTCCGACAAGGCGCCGGGCAGCGCCCTCCTCGCGGCGGGGGTCTACGCGGGCGCGCGGCTGTGGACTCGCGCTGAGGACTGGCGGATCCACGAGCTCCTGCGCCTCATGCGCCTAGCGCTGGCCCTGCCCGCGGGCCTCCTCGCGCTCCTCGGCGCGCGGGCGCTCATGAGGCGCGCGGGCGCCTCGGGGCCCGCCGTGGACCTCGTGGGCGTCACGTACCTCCTCGGCACCCCCGCCGGCCACTACAGCGTCGCCTTCTTTGGCCACCAGCCCGCCGCCGCCGCCGCCGTGTGGGGGCTCGAGTGGGCGCTCCGGGCGGCGGCGGGGCGGGGCGGCGCGGGGGCGCGCGCCGCGGCGGCCTCCGGGGCGCTCTGCGGCGCGGCCGTCTGCCTCGAGTACCCGGCCGCCCTCGCGGTCGTCGTCGCCGGCGTCGCCCTCGCCGCCGCGGCGCCGCGCGGCGCGCGCGGCGCCCTCCTCGGCGCGTGGGCCCTCGGGGGCCTCCCCCTCGCCCTCGCCCTCGGCGCCTACCACCACGCCTGCTTTGGGCACCCCCTCAGCCTCCCCTACCAGCACCTCGCCGCCCCCGCCTACCGCCTCGTACACGACGCCGGGCTCGCCGGGCTCACCGCCTGGGACGCGGAGAGTCTGCGCCTGTGGCTGCTGAGCGCCCGGCGAGGGCTGCTGAGCACCTCGCCCTTCTTGCTGCTCGCGCCCCTCGGCGCCTGGCGCCTCTGGCGCGCGGGCGCGCCCCGCCGCGGGCCCCTCGCCGCCACGCTCGCCGCGCTCCCGCTCACGGTGTGGTTCTCGGCGAGCGCGCACGTGTGGCCCTCTGATTGGGGCTTTGGGCCGCGCGTGCTGCTCCCGCTCTTGCCCCTGTGGCTGCCCGCGGCGGCGGTGGGGGCGGCG
>VGTA01000455.1 GCA_016874875.1 Deltaproteobacteria bacterium
CACGCAGCGCCCCTCCCCCGGCGCGCAGCCCGGCGCGCCGAGGGCGAGCGCCCGCGACACCACCGACGCCCCGAACGGCGGGCCCTCAAAGCGCGCCCTGTAGCGCTCACGGAACGCCCCAATCCCCACCAGCACCCGCGCCCCGCCCTCGTCGAGCACCTCCACGTCAGGCGCGTAGCAGGCGCAGAAGGCGTCGAGGTCGGCGGCGTTGTAGGCGCGGAGCTGCTCGGCGGCGAGGCGCTCTAGGCGGGCGAGGAGGGGTGGGAGGAGGGGGGCGGCGGGGGCGCTCACCAAATCAGCCGCCCCTCTTTGACCTCTGGCGCGCAGCGACTCTGGTTGCGCTCTTTGGGGAAAAACTCTGCGGCGAACTTCCACTCGCCGTTCAGTTTTTGAAAGATGACGATCTGCCCCTGCATAAATGGCACATCGTCCTCCTCCACCGCTGAGAGATACACCCAGTCATCAGACCAGTATCCCGCCTGGGTCTTGAGGATGATGACCCTCGGCTTCTCAGGTGAGAGGTTAGGTAGCTTGTTTTTAAATCGTCTCTTTATAAAATCATCCGCCGGGTAGTCTCTCTTGTTATAAAAGCACTTGATATTTGGCATGAGCTCCCTCCTCATCTCATCCTCACGCCTGTACAGATAAGCGACTCTGTAGCGTGTATACGCCTTAATCGCCTCCTTGATGTGCTCTGGAGGCCTCTTCCTGAGCGACTGTATGGAGATGTTCCCATCAGCGTAATATAGGCCGATCTTGTCGTCACTTCTGACTGCGGGGGGAGGCGCTGGACGATTCAACGCCTGAGGCGCACGTGTTAGGCGATCTATGAAGGCTGATGTGAAATAAAAAGACAACATCATCAATAAGACAAAGGCAATTATACGCCAAATGAAATCTTGACGAGGCTCGCCATCTATTTTTCTTTTCTTAATGTCATCTATTATTATATCAAAGCACTTCTCAATGCCTGCGTCGTGACCATATAGATTTAAGAATACATCGCGCTCCGATGTGAGGATGTTCTCAACATCCATACCGCTCGGCTTGAAGGTGATGGTGTGGTGAGCTGACTGATTGAGCGGATGCATGATCGATCTCAGGCTGTTGACGAAGTGAAGATTGATGACTTCGCCCTTGCCGCTCTTGGACAACTGCAACAACACTTCGATCAGCGATGAGAGAGATGACCTCGGCGGGACGACGCCGTCGTTCTCCTTAATCACATCCTTACACACACCTTCCAAAAACCTACGCACCTCAATCCCGATGTGCTTATTATGCGTCCTACGTAAAAAATCAATATGCTCTTCTAGCTGAATTCGACATTGATTTGTATATTCACGCATCGCGCTCGCTCCATCTTGCGCTCAGGGGCTAGGGCTCAGGGCCGCCAGACCCTGCTCACTCCCAGCTCAAGATCACCTTGCCCGACTGCCCCGACGCCATCACCTCAAACCCCTGCTTGTAATCATCAATCGAGAAGCGGTGCGTGATCATAGGGCTCAGGTCGAGCCCGCCCTGAATCAGCGACCCCATCTTGTACCAGGTCTCAAACATCTCGCGCCCGTAGATCCCCTTCACCGTGAGCCCCTTAAAGATCACGTGATCCCAGTTGATGCCGGTGCCCTGAGGCAAGATCCCCAAGAGCGCCACGCGCCCGCCGTGGATCATCACGTCGAGCATCTGGTGAAAGGCGGCGGGGCTGCCCGACATCTCTAGCCCCACGTCGAAGGCGGTGGTCATCTTGAGCTCGCGCATCACGTCGCGCAGGTCCGTCTGCGTGATGTTCACCGCGCGCGTGGCGCCCATCTGGGCGGCGAGGGAGAGGCGGTAGTCGTTGACGTCGGTCACCACCACGTTGCGCGCCCCCGCCTTCTTGCACACCGCCGCCGCCATGCAGCCAATCGGCCCCGCCCCCGTGATCAGCACGTCCTCGCCCACGAGGTCGAACGACAGGGCGGTGTGCACGGCGTTGCCGAAGGGGTCAAAGATCGACGCCCACTCGTCGGGCACCTCGTCGGGCAGCTTGAAGGCGTTGAAGGCGGGCAGCGAGAGGTACTCGGCGAAGGCGCCGTCGCGGTTGACGCCCACGCCCACCGTGTCGACGCACAGGTGGCGCTGCCCGGCGCGGCAGCGGCGGCAGAAGCCGCAGGTGACGTGGCCCTCGCCGGACACGCGGTCGCCGACGGCGAAGCCGCGCACCGCGCTCCCCACCTCCTCCACTACGCCCATGAACTCGTGGCCGATGGTCACGGGCGTGGGGATCGTGCGCTGTGACCACTCGTCCCACTTGTAGATGTGGATGTCGGTGCCGCAGATCGCCGTCTTCTTGAGGCGGATCAGCAGGTCGTTGGGGCCGATCTCCGGCTTGGGCGCCTCGCCCATCCAGATGCCGGGGGCGCGCTGGGATTTGATGAGCGCCTTCACGCGATCACCCCCATCCGGCGCCCGACGCGCTCAAATGCGGCCACGGCGCGCTCGAGCTGCGCGCGGGTGAGCGCCGCCGACATCTGCGTGCGGATGCGCGCCTTGCCCTTGGGGACCACTGGGAAGCTAAATCCGATCACGTACACACCCTCCTCTAGGAGCGCGTCCGCCATCTCGGTGGCCACGCGGGCGTCGCCGAGCATGATGGGGATGATGGGGTGCTCCCCCGGTAGCAGCGTGAAGCCGAGGGCGCTGAGGGCGCCGCGGAAGTACGCGGCGTTGTCGCGGAGGCGGGCGAGCCGCTCGGGCTCCGACTCCACGAGGTCGAGGGCGGCGATGGACGCCGCGCAGATGGAGGGGGCGAGGGCGTTGGAGAACAGATACGGGCGCGACCGCTGGCGCAGCCACGCCACCATCTCCGCCCGCCCCGAGATGAAGCCCCCCGAGGCGCCGCCGAGCGCCTTGCCGAAGGTGCCGGTGGTGAGGTCCACGCGCCCGAGCACGCCGCAGCGCTCGGCGCTCCCCTTGCCGCGCGCCCCCGCGAAGCCCGTGGCGTGGCAGTCGTCCACCATCACGAAGGCGTCGTGGCGGTCGGCGAGGTCGCAGATCTCCTTGAGCTTGGCGAAATCGCCGTCCATCGAGAACACGCCGTCGGTGGCGATCACGCGGGCGCGCGCCCCCGCCGCCGCCACGAGCTTGGACTCGAGGTCCGCCATGTCGTTGTGCGCGTAGCGGTGGCGCTGCGCCTTGCTCAGCCGCACCCCGTCGATGATGCTCGCGTGGTTGAGCTCGTCGCTGATGATGGCGTCCTCCTCCCCAAAGAGCGTCTCAAAGAGCCCGCCGTTGGCGTCGAAGGCGGAGGAGTAGAGGATCGTGTCCTCCGTCTCTAGGAAGGCGCTCACGCGCCCCTCGAGGCGCTTGTGGAGGTCCTGCGTGCCGCAGATGAAGCGCACCGACGCCATGCCGAACCCGCGCTCCTCGAGCGCGCGCGCCCCAGCGGCGAGGACGGCGGGGTGGTCGGCGAGGCCGAGGTAGTTGTTGGCGCAGAGGTTGAGCACCTCGCGCCCGTTGACGGTGATCTCGGCGCGCTGCGGCGAGGCGATGACGCGCTCGCGCTTATAGAGCCCGGCGCCCTTGAGGGCCTCGGTCTCCGCGCCGATGTGCTGGAGGTAGTCGTGTCGGTTCATGGGGGCCCGCCGGGGCGCGCGCGAGGGGAGGGCTTAGCGCACCCGCGGGGGTTAGAGTAACGCTCCGCGCGCGCGATCGCAACACCCCGCGCGCCCGCTCAGGGGCAGCCCTGCTCGTCGCGCCCGAGGTCGCAGTCGGGCTCCCCGTCGCACACCCACGCGGGCGGGATGCGCCCGGAGCCGTCGTTGCACTCAAAGCACATCCGCGCCGCCACCTCATCGGAGCCGTCGGCGCAGTCGGCGTCGCCGTCACACACGAGGTCCACGACCACCGTCTCCCCGCTGCCGCAGCGGAAGTCGGTGGGCGGCGGCGGGGGCGGCGGGGGCGGCGGGGGCGGATTCGAGGGCCCGAGCGCCTCACATGAGCCCCC